>JAKBCQ010000002.1 GCA_021807585.1 Planctomycetota bacterium
AGCGATCATCTTTTTCGCGTCGGACGCATCGGCCGAGGGGGACGACGCGATTCGGGTCGAAGCGGCGATTGAGGCTCGGCGTTGTTATGTGGGGGAGCCGGTGTTGTTGCGGGTGCGAGCGATCGCGACGGGATCTCGGCCGACGATCGAGCCTCCCGTGCTCGATCGAATCGAGCTCACTCCGATCGGCCGTGATATGCGTCAAATCGCCACGACGGCGATCGGCGATCACGTTCGCGAGACGATGCTGTATCGCTGGGATTATCGAGTGATTCCGTTTCGCGTCGGGTCGATCGTCGTCCCGCCGTTTCGCGTTCGAGCCGGGGAGAATCGAGGGGTCGGCAAGCCGATCGGGTTCGAGGCGGTCGCGCCTCCCGCATCGGGACGTCCCGATACGTTTCTGGGAGGGATCGGCCGCGTATCGATCGCGGTCGCGGTCGAGCCCAAAGCGACGCGTGTCGGAGATCCGATCGAGGTCGACGTGATCTTAAAAGACGAAGGGGCGTTGGGCTCGGTTCGACCTCCGGCGATCGATCGCTTGATCCAGCCGAAATTCTCCGGGGAGATACGCGAACTCGAGCCGAGTTACACGGCGGACCCTCCTGAACGAACGTATCGATTCTCGATGAGACCGACGACCGCGGGGGATTTTTCGATCGGTCCGATCGCGGTCGCGACGTTCGATCCCGCGAGCC
Source organism: Planctomycetota bacterium (assembly GCA_021807585.1). GTDB lineage: Bacteria > Planctomycetota > Planctomycetia > Isosphaerales > Isosphaeraceae > JAKBCQ01. The sequence continues at coordinate 696 of JAKBCQ010000002.1, forward strand.
GGCTGTATCAAACGCGGGTCGCTCCGAGCGTCAAGGTTCATGTGATCGAGATCGCTCGATTTGACGTTCGCGAGGCGCGTTCGGCGGGTAAGGAGGTTGTTGAACCGATCGAGAGGGATGAGAATTTTGATCGATTGAGGATTGCGGCGTCGATCGGTGCGGGAGCGATCGGTTTGTTGATTTTGACGATCGGGGGGATCGGCTATCGCGTTTGGCAACGACGAGATGCGCGTTCGCCGGGGCGAGCGATCGCGGGGTTGGAACGCGAGATTGGTTCGGCGGAGAACTCGGCCGCGGCGGCCGAGATGATCCAGGAGCGATTGGCGAGCTACCTTCATCTGACGGTCGCGGCGCCCTCGGGAGCGACGACTCCCGATGAAGCGTATCGAGCGATTTACAAGTTGACAGATGATGAAGAGGCTGCTCGTCGCGGCGGCGCGCTTTTCGCCGAGTGCGACGACGCGCGGTTCGGTCGATCGGAGCGGGATGCGGATCGGCGCGGGATGATCGAGCGGACGGGGTTTGTGGTTCGCGTGTTATTGAAAAGCGACCCGCGACCTCGCCGGGGAAGAGCCCCCTGAAACGGCGGTCGCGGGAGTACGTGCTGAAACGCGATCCGGAGATCTAAGCAGGCGGGTATTCGATTACGCGTTATGTTTGTGTATGATTTGTGAGAGTAAAGATCGCCGCGATATCGATATAGACACGCGATGATGCGGCGATCACGACGCTTTAGGTATGAGCGAAGACGACGCGGGATTGGGTGGTGTTAAAGATTTCACGGACGGCGGATTTGGGATCGCGTCTGCGACGGACCTCGAAGCCCTCGAGCTGAATCGGCGTGATCGTTCGATTGATCAAGAGCTCGATCGCGGTGAGGGGGTCTCCCTGGTCGGGGCAAACGAATAAGTAAGCGACGCCGTCTCGTCCCATGCGTCCCGTGCGGCCGATCCGATGGACGTAATTTTCGGGATCGTCGGGGATATCGTAATTGATGACATGGCTGATCCCGACGACATCGATGCCGCGACCGACGACGTCGGTGGCGACGAGGATCGGGATCGACCCGTCGCGGAAGCCGCGCATCACGCGGTTTCGTTCGGACTGGTTTAAGTCGCCGTGCATCGCGGCGGCGCCTTTGAGGCGGGAAGCGAGCATGCGACCGAGCTTATCGGCGCCCCGTTTGGTACGCGTGAAGACGATGCATTGACGGGGTTTATCGCGTTCGAGCAAGTGGAGCAAAACATCGAACTTGCGTTCGTGCTCGACGCTGATATAGCACTGCCGGATCGTCTCGACCGTCGGTTCATCCTTGGAAAGGTTGAGTTCAACGGGTTGGTACATGTACTTCTGAGCAAGCTTGCGAATTTCGGGACTGATCGTCGCCGAAAGGAGCATCGTTTGGTGAGGCGTCGGCGTGCGTTTGAGAATGCGTTCGATATCGGGCCGAAAGCCGATATCAAGCATGCGGTCGGCCTCGTCGAGGACGACGTGAAAGATTTCGCTCAGATCGAGCGTTTTCCGTTGAATATGATCGAGCACGCGTCCAGGCGTGCCGACGATGATATCGACGCCGTGTTCGAGCGATCGAAGCTGTTTATGGATCGCTTCTCCGCCGTAAATTCCGCGCACGACGACCGGGTGACCGTGGGCGAATTTCTCGAATTCGACGACGATCTGCTGAACGAGTTCACGCGTGGGGGCGAGTACGATCGCCTGCGGTCCACGTCCGCCGGGTTCGAGCATTTCGATCAAGGGGATCGCGAATGCGGCGGTTTTCCCCGTTCCCGTCTTGGCTTGACCGATCACGTCGTGACCGTCGAGCGCCACAGGAATCATTTCCGCCTGAATCGGAGAGGGGGTGAGGAAGCGTGCGCGTTGCAAGGCGTGAAGCATATGAGGGCTAAGGCCCATCGAGGAGAACCCAAACGCGGGTTCCTCGACTGCTCGTTGAATCAAAAAAAACTCCTCAAAAACTGAAGGTTAAGGAATCGTGCAACCGATTCTCTGGGGATCTCTCATCTATCTAGCTACGATGTAGTTTAGCGACACGAAACGTACGAGTCAAAGTCAACCCGGCGATTTTTTTGAGATTCACCAAAGCTTCGCAACGAAACGCGGCGCGATCCCGCGGTCGAATCGCCGCGGGGAATCACGCGGGTCGAAGGCTCAAGCGGTCGCAAACGCCTTCGACCCGCGCTCCACAGATCACTTCGAAGACTTGGCGCTCTTCTTCTTCGAGGCGCGTTCCTCGGATTGCTCCTTGTCGATCTTGCGGCGATCTTCGAGCATTTTCTTCTGGGTGGAAGTGAGCACGGTTTCACATTCTTTAAGTGATTGCGCTTCAAGATCGTCAATTTGACGTTGCAGTTCGGCGATCTTACCGGCGTGCTTGGCGCGGATCGAGTAGATCTTTTCTTTCTGTTCGCTCGTCAGACCGATGTCGCCGAAGAGAGGCGGCACGCGGCGCGACGGATCGTTCTTTTTCTTGCTCGAGGCCGACTTGCCCGAAGGTTCTTGCCCCTGGACGTCGCCGAGGAATCCCACGCCCAGGATCAATGCGACTCCCAACCCCGCCGCGTACGCTTTGCGCGACCCGATCATGTTCGGTCCTCTCGATAATGATCAATTTTGTGAAGAATGAGAAACGGACGTAGGTAAATTAATCGATCACGAATCGCGGGGCCAGTGGCCGACGCAAAAAATCGACGCGTCGATCGATGATCGCATTCGCCGATTCGAGACTCGCGCTCGAGATCCGCCGAGCCGTCGAGACGCCGAGCCGCGTCCGGATCTCGCTCGATCAATTGAAGTCGCAACTTCCATCGCCCGATCGGAATATTCTGTATTTTCATTCGCGCCTCTTGACCCGCCGTCGCGCACGAGCGATGATTACCCATACCCTTCCGTGAAGTCGGGTCTCCGGCCGCTTCATCTTCGTCGATACGGCGGCGCGCTCATAATTCGGGAGACAAACATGCGTACACGACGCGCTTGGTTGGCTTCGACGTTTGTCATTTTCGGTCTCTTATCGGCGAATGACGCCTTCGCGATCGATCCCCCCGGGGGGGATTCACATAATAAACCGGCGAGTTCGGCTCGCTACGCGGTCGTAGGCTACATTCCGAACTATCATGTCGATCGTCTCGAGCAGTTCGATCTCAATCGACTGACCGACCTGATCTTTTTCTCGATCGAGCCGACCGCCGACGGGGGCGTCGATCGCCAGACGCTTACCCCAGAAACTCTCTCGCATCTTCAATCGTTAAAATCAAAGCACGGCTTCCGCCTGCTCGTTTCGGTGGGGGGATGGGGTCGATCGAATCATTTCGCCGCGATGGCGCGAAATTTGGCGAATCGTCGTCGATTTATCGTCGAATTGACGCGGTTCTGCGTGAATAATCAATTCGACGGCGTCGATTACGATTGGGAGCACCCGGCGAATCCCGGTGAAGAATCGGCTTACGCGTCGTTGATCAGCGAAACCAAGAAATCGTTTCAATCGAGGCGGATGATCGTCACCGCGGCGCTCGCCGCGTGGCAAAAGATGCCCAAAGAAGGGCTCAAGGCTCTCGATCGGATTCACTTAATGGCGTATGATCATGAGCAACGGCACTCGACCGTCGAACACGCGACCGCCGACATCGATCTGATGATCAAGCGAGGCGTTCCCGCTTCCAAGCTTTGTCTGGGCGCTCCGCTTTACGGCCGGATGATCAAAGACGCCAATCAGGTGATGACTTACGGCGAGATCGTCGGTCGATATCACCCCGCGGCGAACGTCGACGAGGTCGACGACTGCTACTTTAACGGCGTCGAGACGATGAAGCGGAAAGCCGCGATCGTCCGCGACCGTGGGCTCGCGGGGATGATGATTTGGGAGGTCGGGCAGGACGCCCCCGGCGACGCCTCGCTGCTCAAGGCGATCGCGACCGACCTGAACGCTCCCTAACGACTCGAACCGATCGCGATCGTCGTCGGGTGGAATCGAACGAGGGGAATCGTTCGGAAAAGTTCGTGGATCGTTCGACCTGATGCGGGTGCGGCGTCGGCTTGGTTCGCGCGATCGGTCGCGAACCAAGTTCGGGGTTGCGCTGTGCATTCGGCGTCGGTCGGTTAAGCTGGAACGATCGATGATCGTCCCCGCTTTGAACCCGCCGCGACACCTGGAACGAACGCGAACATGAACGAAAGTGAATCTTCCCCCCTGGCCTCGATCCGCAACATCGGCATCATCGCCCATATCGACGCGGGCAAAACGACGACGACCGAACGGATCCTCTATTACACCGGCATGACGCACCGAATGGGCGAGGTCGATTCGGGGACGACCGTCACCGATTACCTTGAGGAGGAACGTGAACGCGGGATCACGATCGTCGCGGCGGCGATCACGTGCCGATGGAAAGATATCACGATCAATATTATCGACACGCCGGGACACGTCGATTTTACGGTCGAGGTCGAGCGTTCGCTCCGCGTCCTCGACGGCGCGGTCGTGATATTCTCGGCGGTCGAGGGGGTCGAGGCGCAAAGCGAAACCGTTTGGCGTCAGGCGGCGAAGTACTCCGTCCCGCGGATCTGTTTCATCAACAAGATGGACCGGATCGGCGCCGAGTACGATCGCGTGTTCCACGAGATCAGCGAGCGGCTTGAGAGCACGCCGATCCCCGTGCAAATTCCGATCGGCGCGGGCCCCGAGGGTTCGATGGGGGAATTCCAGGGACTCATCGACCTGATCACGATGAAAGCGCTTTATTATAAGACCGAGGATCTGGGCTCGTCGGTCGTCGAGCGCGCGATCGACGATTCGCTCCGCGCCGACGCGGATCTGTGGCGTGAAACGATGTTGAACGCGCTATCCGATCTCGACGAGCCGTTCGCAGTCGCTTATATGACGCATCTCGAGGGGGAAGAGTTGCCGACCTCGGCGATCGAGGCGGCGCTTCGACGCGTGACCGTTTCGGGTCGAGCCCAGCCCGTTTTGTGCGGATCGAGCTTCAAGTACGTCGGCGTGCAGCGACTGCTCGACGCCGTTTCGGCGTACTTGCCGTGCCCGCTCGATCGTCCTCCCGTCGTCGGTCGGCATCCCAAAAAAGGGACCGAACTGTCCCGAAAACCGTCGATCGAGGAGCCGTTCTGCGGGCTCGTTTTCAAAATTCAAAATGATGAACACGGCGATCTTTCGTTCGTCCGGGTCTATTCGGGCGAACTCAAGGCGGGTACGCGCGTTTACAACCCGGGCAAAGATAAAAAAGAGATCTGCTCGAGGCTTTGGCACATTCAGGCCGATGATCGCGAAAAGGTCGAGACGGCGCACGCGGGAGATATCGTCGGCGTCGTCGGTCTGAAGGATTCGGTGACGGGAGACACGCTCTGCGACGCGACCCAGCCGATCCTCCTCGAACGGATCGAATTCCCCGAGACCGTGATCAGCATGTCGATCGAGCCGATCAACTCGGCCGACAAGGGGAAACTCGCCGATACGCTCGCGGCGCTTTCACGCGAGGATCCAACATTCGCTTACAAGTTCAACGATGAGACCGGTCAAACCATTATCTCAGGTATGGGAGAATTGCATCTGGAGATTTTGAAAAATCGGATGCAGCGTGATTACCGGCTCAAAGCGCATGTCGGTCGGCCTCGGGTGAGTTATCGCGAGACGATCCGGCATGCGGTGAAGGGGATCCAGGGATCTTGCATTCGTCAGACCGGGGGTTCGGGGCTGTTCGCCAGGGTGAAGATCGACCTTGAACCCGAGGGTCAACCCAAAGGCGCTCCTGTGCTTCGATTTGTGAATAAATTGAAGGGGGGAGTGATTCCCTCGGAATACATCCCCGCGATCGAGGCCGGCCTGCGTGAGGAAGCGAAATCGGGCGGGAGAACGGGGTTCCCGCTCGTCGACCTCAAAGTAACGCTCGTCGACGGCGATACGCACGACGTCGACTCGAACGAAATCGCCTTCCGCGCCGCGGCTTCGGACGCGCTCCGCAAGGCTGTTCATGAAGCCGGCGCCGTGCTTCTGGAACCGATCATGAAACTCGAGGTCGTAACACCCGAAGAGTATCTGGGGGATGTCGTCGCCGATCTCGGCGGCCGCCGCGCCGAGATCAGCGAGATGCACAATCGCGGCAAGCTGAAAGTGATCGAGGCGCGGGTTCCGCTCGAGAAGATGTTCGGTTATTCGACCGCCGTCCGAAGCCTGAGCCAGGGACGCGCAAGCTACTCGATGGAACCGCTCCATTATTCGGCTGCGCCCGCGAGCTTGCTCGAGGTTCTGAGCGGGGAATGAATCTTTGAAATCGAGACGTCATCGCGGATTAAACGAGCAATCGCTTGTCGAATTCGCGTCTTCTTCTTGTCGATCCGCTGATCGTGTTCGATTCATGGAACGGGATTTTCGGCGGGGAGTGGGACCTGCGTCTGGTGTTTGAGGTAGGCGAAGAGATCACGAATTTGATCGTCGTTGATCGTCGAGGCCAGTCCGTCGGGCATGAGCGATCGATCCGACGGTCGCTCGTCTTCGATGTCGGAGCGATCGATGACGATCGCCTCGTTCTGGGTTTGAAGCGTGAGGGTGCGCTCGGTCCGATTCCGAATCAGTCCGTTGAGCACGCGACCGTCGCGGAGCGCGACGACCGTCATTTTGAAGTCGGCGTTCACCGTCGCGGCGGGATCGAAGACGTTCTCAAGCAGATATTCGAGATTATCGCGACCCGCTCCGGTGAGATCGGGACCGATCGCTCCACCATATCCATATAACTTATGACATGACGAGCAAACTTTGTTAAACAACACCCTCCCCGCGCCGAGATCGGCGCCGGCGAGAGCTTGTTCGTTTAATTTCTTGCGCATGATAGCGATTTGCGCTTTGCGATCGGCGGGGGTGTCGTGGATCTCTCCCCAGGTTTCGCCGAGTTTGCGCGTCAAGCGCGGGTCGCCGAGTTCGCGGATTTGCCGAGCCTGGAACGCCGAGACGTCGCCGCGGGGGATTTTTCCGAGGGCCAGGGCGTCGAGCAGCGCGGAAGCGAACGACGGCCGCGAGACGAGAGCGTCGATCACCGCGGCGCGTTCGGACGGATGAAACGCACGATAACTCGCCGCCAACCGAGCGCCGATCGCGGGATCGTCGAACCCCGCGAGCCCTCGCGCCGCGGTCTTGTTCAAAAAGCGAACGCCGAGCAGCCGCTCGCAGATCGACCGTAAATCGTCGGGGCGAGCCGCGATCAACGATTCGAGCGCGGATTGTCGCAAAAGAATATCCGCATGATTATCAAGCGCCGTCTTTTTGATTTCATCAAGAGCTCGTCCCACGCCGAAGACGACGGCGAGCTCGCGAGCCTTGCTCTCGATCTCGGGGTTCGCGTCGCGTTCGACGGCGCGCGCCAAGTTATCCCACGACGCCGGTCGAGGCGCTTTCCGCCTGCCTCGAAGCGCCTGCCAAACCCCGGCGATCACGTCGCCTCGCAGCGGTCGAGACGCGCTCGAAGCCGCCGCCAGCAAGCGATCGAGCGGAGCGGGATTCGATTCGATCTCCTCGGCGAGTCGCCGTGCGATCAGGCGACGCGTCGTCGCGATCTCGCACGTCTCGCCCAGCCGAGCGAGCGTCGACAGATCGGCGTCGGCGACAGGTATCAAGCCGTACCATATCAGCAATGGTAAATTATGATCGGACGAATCTTCTTTGTGTCGCAGCAGCGGCTCGGCGAGCGCCGTTCGATCCGCGATCGTCAGCCTGCAAAGCGTCGACGCCAGGATCAACCGCACGAGCGCCGAATCGTCGTCCCGCGCGATGCGGACGAATTCGGAGAGCACGTCGCGCGGAAGCGATCGCTCCCCCGCGGGACGTTTGCCGAGCACCGTATCGAGCGGAGCGTCCTCGGTAAGAAGACGAACGCCCCACGCTCGAACCGATTCATGCTTATCTTTAAGAAGTGAACGAAAGATTGCTTCGTTATCGTTTGAGTCGCGCACCGCCCGCAGCGTCCAGACCGCCCGAAGTTTGCGGACGGGATCGGACTCGCGCGCGATCATCTGTTCCGCGGCGGCGACCGCGGCGACGGGTTTCTCTCCCGCGGCGGCTCGATCCGCCAGTACCCGCCGAGCCCCGCGCGCGAACCATTCGTTCGAATCGCGCTGGTATTCGACAAGTTCGATCTCGCTCGCCTTCGTAAGATCAACCGGTTTGAACTTGTTCTGATCTCCGTATGAGAACTTAAATATTCGCCCCGATGTTCGATGAACGCCGTCGTTTTCGTGGCATTCGCCCGCGTCGCTCCAATCGAGGACGAAAGCGTTTCCATCGGGGGATTGAGAGATCTCCATACCGCGGAACCACGCGTCGGCGGCGAAGAAGACGTCGGCCTCGTGGCGGCCGACATAGCCGCTTCCCGCACGATCAAGCCGATCGACGTTGGCGCGCCTGCCGTGCATGTTGAGCGTGAAGAGCCTGCCTCGATATTGTTCGGGCCAGCGGTTCGCCTGATAAATCATCGCGCCGATGTGCGCATGCCCCCCTCCTTTTTTATCGTGCTCCCCCTTCGCCGAACGCGAATCGGTCCAGTCTTTGGATTCATCCCAGTGCCAATGATCGGCGTGTTGATCGATCAGTTCATAAACATGCGGGTTGGGGTCGATCGTATGGGGTCGAACGAAATGCATTCCGGCGATCGCGTGCCAAAGGTGCCCGTTGACGGTGTTGATGAAAAAAGGCTCGCCGAATTCGTTCCAGTCGTGCCCCCAAGGGTTCGTCACGCCGTGAGCGAGCGCCTCGAACCGCTTCGTTCGCGGGCTGAACCGCCACAATCCTCCGGCGAGCGGAACTCGATCCGCCGCGGGCGATCCGGGAGGACCGACGAGCCCCGGAGAAGACGCTCCGCATCGGCCGTATAAATCGCCGTCGGGTCCCCATCGTAATCCATTGGCAAAATTATGATAATTTTCTTCGGGAACGGTGAAGCCGTCGAGCACGACGCGGGCGGGACCGTCGGGACGGTCGTCGCCGTCGCGATCGGGAATGAACAGGAGCCGCGGCGGACACATCAGCCAAACGCCGCCGAGTCCGACCTCCACGCTTGTTAATGTTTGCACTTGATCGGTGAAAACGGTGCGGCGGTCGAACTTGCCGTCGCCGTCGGAATCTTCCAGGATCAACACGCGATCACGAAGGTTGAGATCGAACCGAACGGCGCGTTCGGAATACGTGTAATTCTCGGCCACCCAGACGCGTCCGCGGGCGTCCCACGTCATCGCGATCGGATTCATCACGTCGGGCTCGGCGGCGAACACCGAAACGCGAAAACCGGGAGGCGTGCGGAACGAAGCCGCCGCCTTCTCCGCGGGCGAAGGGCCGGTGCGATCGGGTTCGCTGTTATAAAGCCGCGGGAAATCGTCGGCTTCAACTCGAACGTCACACCACAAAGCCACCGAAAGAACGACGATTCCGATCAATTCTCGGGGCTTCATGGCGCACGATCCTTAATGATAAATATCAACGAATTTAATTCCGCGATCGCGATCGCATTCGGCCGGTCGTCGATCGCCCGGCTCGGAATCGATTATAAATGCGTTCGACCCCGCGGGCAAAGCGCGAACCGTTGAATCAGAGCGAGGGGGAGGGGGAGGGGGGCGAGATTTTTATACTTGCAAACATGTCAGAGCATTGAGAGGATTTTCGATCGCTCGGTCGGGTTGAGTGATCAAGCGTATCAAATCGAATCGGCGTTCGAACCCGCGAGGAACACGAAAACGGCGAACGTCTCGCGCTCGATCGCTTTGCGGGATCGATGGAGATCGAGCGCGAGAGGGAGAACGATCGACCAAAGCTTACGGGATAAGCCCTGAGCTCCCGGCGTTCGTCGGCGGCGCCTCGACGCGTCCCGAGAACCGGGGAACACGAACCCGCGGACCGCGACTGATCGTCTCATTGTAAGGATTCATCGGCGTACTGTCGGAAGCGAGCGGAGGTCCCCCCATCGGATGCTCGCCGCCGCAGCCGGCGTAAGGAATGTATCTTTCGCCTCGATTAATGTACGGATTGTAATATGTTGACAAAAACGATTGATCAGGGCGCGAAGCGAAGTAGCGCGGGAAGAAGTATTCGGGGTTGCGATCGGCGCCGAGTGGTAGTGTGTCGCCGTAATCGATCCAGCCGTAATGATCGGGGCTGTCGTTGGGGAAACCCCAACCGGCGCCCGGCCCTGGAGCGAGGATTCGGCCGCCTCCGCCGAAGTGGCGCGCCTCGCGGATTCGACCGAGAAGCCCTCCGGGAGAGCTCATCGCCAGGATTAAGACGACCGTCGTGGCGGAAATCGTCATCTGTTTTCCTCCTTGCTCGTCGAGGCGCGACGACCGCGCTCGGACGAGGGCCGCGCGCGGCGAAGTCGGCAATTTTCTCAAGCGTATCATGCGAATCGAATCGACGTCGAAATCCCCTTCGGTTTCACTTCCGCGTCGCCGTTAAAACCGGTACGATTCAAGGGTCCCGGCCGTGTCTCGCGGTGAGCGGGACGACTCGAACGTGTTCGCCTTCGTCGATTCGATTCCGACGTGAAGTTGGGGCGGTATGATCCTTTTAATCGATAATTACGATTCGTTTACTTATAACCTGGTGCAACGATTGGGAGAGATCGACTCGACGATCGAACTCAAGGTCGTCCGAAACGATCAAATCACGCTCGACGCGATCGAAGAGCTGGCGCCCGAACGGATCATCATTTCGCCGGGTCCCTGCACGCCGAGGGAGGCCGGTATTTCCACCGACGTCGTGCGTCGGTTCGGCGCCAAAATCCCCCTGCTCGGAGTCTGTCTCGGCCATCAGTGCATCGGCGAGGCGTTCGGCGCCGCGATCGTTCGCGCCGATCGGATCATGCACGGCAAGACGTCGCTCATTCGTCACGACGGCGCGGGCCTTTATCAGGGGGTCGCAAACCCGTTCGAGGCCACGCGTTATCACAGCCTTGTCATCAAGCCGGGCACGCTCCCCGACGAGCTCCGCGTCGTCTCCTGGACCGACGAGGGAGAAATCATGGGAGTTCGCCACCAAAGCCTGCCGATCGAAGGGGTTCAATACCACCCGGAGAGCTTTCTCACCGTCGAGGGGCACGCGCTTTTGCGCAATTTTTTGTTGATGCGTCTGGACGGTCGACTCGTTCGCTCGATCGACGTGAACCTCGAGTAAGATCGCGGGAAAAGGAGGCGCCGGTGACGACGGTCGAAGAGGCGAAGAGGCTGATTCTCGAACGTACCGGAACGCTCACCGCGAAGCGATTGGTGCTTTCTCAGAGCCACGGTCTCGTCCTCGCCGATCCGATCTTCGCCGACCGCGATTCGCCGCCGTTTGACAAGGCGCTCGTCGACGGCTACGCGATCCGCTCGAGCGATTATCGCGGCGGAGATCAAGCGTGGCGGGTCGGCGAACGCGTCGTCGCGGGTTCCGAACCCAAATACCCGCTCGAACCCGGCGCGACGGCGCTCGTCATGACCGGAGCGCCCGTCCCGCAAGGTTGTGATTGCATGATTATGCGTGAGCAATCCAGGCGGGTTGAATCGTCAAATCAAATCGATTGTTCAAGCGAGTTTGTTTCGTTTGATCTCGGAGAAATCCCCCGGCCGGGGCGGAACGTCGCGCGGCGTGGAAGCGAATTCCACGGCGGCGACCTCTTGATTGAAGCGGGCGTTCGGCTCGATCCGGTCGTCTCCGCGATCGCCGCGACGGTCGGTTATCACACTCCCAAGATCGTCCCGCGTCCTTCGGTTTTGATCGTGCCGACGGGGAACGAACTCGTTTCGCCGCAGGTCGAGCCCGGGAGGCTCCGCATCCGTGAATCGAACGGAACGCTCTTGAAAGGGTTTTGCCTTCAAGCGGAATGCGCCGCGATCATCCTACCGATCGTCGACGACGAAGCCGATCGATTATATCAATCTCTTGAATACGCTCTTTCCAACGCCGACGTCGTTCTCATTTGCGGAGGCGTTTCGGCGGGGGATCTTGATCTCGTCCCCGAAACGCTCGAAAAACTCGGTGTGGAACGCGTGTTTCATAAGGTTTCAATCAAGCCCGGCAAGCCGATTTGGTTCGGTGTGAAGAGTCGCCGACGGCCGCCGGGCGATTTTCCGGTCGCGCGTGCCGACGACGGCCCCGAACGGCTTGTTTTCGGCCTTCCCGGCAATCCCGTCAGCGGACTCGTGTGCTTTTTGGAGTTTGTTCTCCCCGCGTTACGCAAGCTTGCCGGAAGGCCCGACAAAGGGGAATCGAGAGAACGAATGCCCCTTTCGGCGCGGTTCGAGCAGCGCGGCGACCGGACTTCGTACCAGCCCGCTCGCCTCGTTCGAGAGCGCCCGACCGATCGTCCCTTGATCCAGACGCTTGCCTGGAAAGGCTCGGCCGATTTACGTTCGGTCGCTCGCGCCGACGGTTTCGCGATATTTCCACCCGGCGACCGAATCTATGAAGAGGGGGATTGCGTCGATTTTCTGCCGATCAGGGGTTAAAGCGAACGCGATTCTCGTCGAAGCCGAGGAACGCCGAACGAACGGTTTGGATCAAATCGCGCGTACGACCGTCGATTCGATGCGACTCGACGCGATCCGCCCGATCGAGGCGAAAGGCGATTCAAGCCGCTTGGGCGATCGGAATCCGACGATCGACTAAACATCGATCATTCCAGATAGAACAGGATGTCATTGATGAAGAAGCGATCGAAGGATCGACTCCGCGCGGGCGGGAAGACGAACGAAGCGGGACGAACCGCGATCGTCGCGAGCGCGGCTGAGCCGTCGTTCGAAGAGAAAACATACGCGGCGCCGAACCCGATCGTTCTGGGAATTACCTCGGGGCTATTGTTGTGGTGTTCGTTTCCTCCCGCGGGTTGGCGTTGGCTCGTTTGGATCGCGGTTGCGCCTTTGTTTTCGCTGATCGGCAGTCGACGCTCGCCGGCGCTCATCTATCTGGGGGCGTGGCTCGGCGGCGAGGTGTTTTGGCTCGCCGCGATCCGCTGGGTTAGCCTGGCGGACGAATCGGCGCGGCTCGGCTGGATCGTGATGGCGACTTTCCTTTCGCTCTTCTGGGTGCTCTTCGTCCGATTGGCGCGGGTCGCTCATTTGCGATTCAAGATTCCGCTTTTAATCGCCGCGCCGGTCGTCTGGACCGGACTCGAACAACTTCGCGCACACATATTAACAGGTTTTCCTTGGTATAACCTGGCGCATGCGCTTGTTGATCCGGCACGAATCGGCGGATCGCCCGATCCTTTGCCGCAGATCGCCGATTTCGCGGGGGCGATCGGCGTGAGCCTGATTTTGGCGATCGTGAACGCGTATTTCGCCGAGTGGATTGAAGTCTTGGCGGCGACCGACGACGAGCGGATTCGACGAGCGTTCGATCGCGGTCGAATCAAACGCGGCGCGATCGTCTTATCAATAATTATTTGCTGTTATTTATACGGCGTGTATCGAATCTCGCAGGCGCGGTTCAAGCCCGGTCCGCGGATCGCGGTGTTGCAAACCGACATCGTACAAAGGTATCGCGATACGATCACGCCGATCGACGCGATCGCCAAATTTGATAAGTTGACGACCGCGGCCGCTTCGTCGGGCGAGCGTCCCGATCTGATCGTGTGGCCCGAAACGGCGTATCCGTATGGATACGTGACGATCGACCCCAAAATCTCCAACGACGAGTTGAACCGACAGGCGGCGATGATCAGTGATTCGTGGAACGCTTCGACCGTCCGCGAACGCCGCGACGACGTGAGCGAGCACGTTCATTCGTGGACCGATCGGCTCGGTTCTCCGATGCTCCTCGGCGCGACGCATTACGTTTTCGGCCCCGGCGGTCCCGCACGATACAACGGAGCGATACTTCTTCAACCACATTCCTTATTGATCCAGGCATATCATAAACTCCATCTTGTGCCGTTTGGAGAATACGTTCCGCTCGTCGACGTCTTCCCGTGGTTGACGATTCTGACGCCGTATCGCGGCCGCAAGGTGACGGGACTGACGTTCGGCGAACGCGTGTCGATCATCCGGCTTAAAGATTATCGATTCGCGGTATGGATATGTTTTGAAGATACGTTGCCGTATACGGCGCGGCGTTTTTTCGCCGAATCGACCGGCGGCGATCCCGATTTCGTGATCAATCAATCGAACGACGGCTGGTTCCACGGCTCGGAGGAACACGACATGCACCTGGCGATCAGCGTGTTCCGCGCGATCGAAAATCGGACGCCGATCGCGCGCGCCGTCAATCTGGGAATCTCGGCGTTCATCAACGGCGACGGAGTGATTGAGGCGGTGATTCCCAAGAAGGCGATGAAATCGCTGACGCGATCGATCACGCTCGACGACCGCTCGGCGCTTTATTCCAGGCTCGGCGACTGGCCGGGGGGGATTTGCCTCGTCGCGTGCGGCGGATTGCTCGTCGCTCCAATTTTTCTTCGTGGAAACAAATCCACAAACAAATCTAAGTTAAGTCAATAAATGTTTAGAATCGTTCGAATTTTTTGACGCCGGCCGATCGGTATCGGCGTTGGGAAACGGGCGGACGACCCTACCCGCGACCGAATCGCCGCGCGACGGATTTTGGGCTCTTCATCGCGATGAACACATGAACCTAGTATCCGAAAGATATTCTTTCGGATATGCGGCTCGCCGTGAGGTTCGCCTTATTATATTTGGGTTCGCCCGCGACGGCGGATCTCGAATCGGATCACCCGATTGCGTGGGCGATTCAATTCGGCGCTCGTCGACGATTCAAGCGGTGTGCCTTCGTCGATCGGACGCGGCGCGGCGAAGCCGACGAATCGCGACGACAAAATCGCTCGAACCGATCGCGTCGTTCGAGAAATCGGCGTGCATCGCCCGCCTCGCTCCCACGATCAGCACGCCGTCGGCGGCGGACGATTCGTCGATCGCCTTCTCGATCGCCGCGGCGCGACGCGGCTCGTGCTCGATCGTCGCCGACGAATCGAACATCGATCCCCAAATCGCCGGCCAATCTTCGCTCGATCGCGATTGCAACAAATCGCTTGTTAAAATCAAATGATCCGCATATCGGCCCGCGATCTTGGCCGATGATCGTCGTCCCGCGGTCGTCGCGGCGACGTCGGGACCGAGCACGCATCGAATCTTCCCCGCCACGATCGCTCGTAACGACCGAAACGCGAGCTTGAGGTCGCGCGTCGATTCAATCGCCTCGATCCACACGGGAAATCCCTGGCCTTCTTGGATCGGTTCGAATCGTCCAGGAACGCGGTCGACCGCTTCAATCCCGGCGACGATCGGCTCGATCGATACGCCCGATGATCGCGCCGCGGCGAAAGCCGCGATCGCGGCGGGAAGACGACCCGCGCCGGCTAATTTCAAATGAACATGAGATTCAGCGTTTGTTTCTTTGACGAGCAAACGCGATCCCGACGCGTCGGCGCTTTCGATTTTCGCGGAGAAATCGGCGGGAGCGAAGAGCCCGAACGTCACGCGGTCGGCTTCGAGATTCACGCCTCCCAGAATCTCGACCTCGGGATCGTCGGCGGCGACGATCGCGGCGCCGTCGGGAGCGACCATCCGCACGAGTCGAGCGTGCCTCATGCGTTCCAGACGCAGCTTCTCACCGCGCACCGGAGATCCGGTCGAAAGATCGGTCACGACGGCGCGATCAAGCGTCACGCCTTCAATCAACCGATTCTCAAGCGTCTCCGAAGAAACGAGTAAGACGGCGCCTTCGCATTCGTTTTCAACCATTCGGGCGAGCATCCGCGCCCAGACCTCGGGCTTCCAGGGGGGCGGAGCGACGGGCAAGCGCGATCGACCGTCGAACCAGCCGTCGCGGCCCACGTAACCGTAACGTCGCCCGGACGCCTCGTAGATCGATCGGAGAAAGACGCTCGTCGTCTCGGCGCTCGAGAGTCCCGATACCGCGATCAGCTTGAGCCGGCTCGAAGGATCCCCCGCTAGCGCCTGGCAAATCCTGCCGTAAGCCGAGCGGGTATCGGAGACGACAATCTGCACGGGACCCGCCGATTCGCAGAACCGATCGACGACGACCCCCGACGCTCCCCGATCAAGCGCCTTGGCGATCTGATCGTGACCGTCGATTCGTTCGCCTCGAATCGCGATGTAAACCTGACCGGGCTCGATCCTTCGGCTATCCGCCGAGCATCCCGAGACGATCAGGTCCGGACAACCGACGAACCGCGCTCCAGGAAGCAAGTGGCGAAGGCTGACCGAGGGGATGCCCGATTGGGCGAAACGATCGACAAACCAACGAGCCATCGGTTCTGGCCTCCATGCCGATACGGGACCGATCTATCCGTCGTCCTTGACCGGGAATTCACGTTCCGTTCCCGAGTCCCAACCCCAAGCGGTCGAACCGCCTGATCGCCTCGCGTCCATCCAGCGACATCCAGCGACCCATCGAGCGGCCGCATTTTCGCCGGCATTCAAAAAAACGCAATCCCAAGGTCGCGGAATGTCGATGATTTCCGTTTACCCTCGAACGATCATCGCGCTCTCACAACCGTTTCCAAGCCTTCACGAGCCCTCAGAGATGGCGATCGCGGCTTCAGCATGCCTTCAACCGCATCGCGATCTCTCGCCGATCCTTCGGCGTGTCATCCCCTCAAGATCGGCGATCAATGCCGG
The DNA here is from genome assembly GCA_021807585.1 of Planctomycetota bacterium. Taxonomy (GTDB): domain Bacteria; phylum Planctomycetota; class Planctomycetia; order Isosphaerales; family Isosphaeraceae; genus JAKBCQ01. Next base: position 17,337 of record JAKBCQ010000002.1, read on the forward strand.
AAGAGGAACTCTTTCGAGTTGATCAGCACCCAGCCCAGATCCTCAACCGCCTGCCTGCGATTC
>JAKBCQ010000456.1 GCA_021807585.1 Planctomycetota bacterium
AAGAAATGCGCCCAAACGCGATTGACGAACGACCGCGCGAAAAACGGATTGCGCGGCGACGCGAGCCAATCCGCCAAAACTTGACGCCGATCCTTCCCCGCGACGTCGGGCGTCTCGCCTCCCAAAAACTTGGGCGGCGTCACCCGCCCGCCGACCGGGTGCGTCGTCTCTCCTCCCCCCGAATTGAACACGATCGTCTCGCGATAATCCTCCCCCTGCTTGCGGCCGATCTGTGCGAAGAACGCGACGAAACCGTAATAATCGTCCTGCCTCCATCGATCAAACGGGTGATTATGACATTGCGCGCATTGAATTCGCATGCCCATGAACGCCTGCGCAACGTTCTCCGCCATCGGCAGAGCCTCGGTCGTTCCCTGATAAAAATTCGTCGCGGGCTCCTTGAACGTTCCCCCCGACGCCGACAGCAGTTCGCGAACCATCACGTCCATCGGCACGTCCCGCGCGATCCGATCGACGAGCCAATTATAATAAAGAAACATCGACTTGTAACTGATGTTGATTGACGAACGTATTTGGAGCATCTCGGCCCATTGGTTCACCCAGATCTCGGTGAACTCTTTCCGAGCGAGCAGCCGATCGACGAGCGCGCCGTATTTGGCGGGATCGGTCGATTCGACGAACGCCTTCGTCTCGACGGGAGTCGGCGCCAGGCCGATTAAATCGATATAAACGCGTCGGATATACGCTCGGTCGTCGCACAATCCCGAGGGAGCGATGCGCAACTTTTTCAGTTTCGATGCGACGCGTTCGTCAATGTAATTATTCGTCGGTTCATCGGGGTATTGGAACTTCAGTCCTTGAGGCAGGACGAGAATCTGCGAACCCACGGTGTATGTTTCAAATCGAGCCATGACGAACGCCTCGCCCCGATCGCCCGCGACGATCATCCCGTCGGGTCCGACCGCGGCCGATGTTTCATTGTTCGTCAAGAAAACCGCGAGCGACGTCACGTCGCGATCGGTCCCGTCCGAATAACGCGCCAAAACCGTCGTTCGCTGCTTCGAGCCCTTGCCGTCGAGAACCGCCTGCTTGGGATAAAGCTCGACTCCAATCACCTTGGGAGTCTTGGCCGCATCGTCGTTCGGCGCCCCCGCGTCGATCCACGAATAAATAGTTTGATATAATTCACTATGAACATCAAAGCGTTTACCGCCCGTATGAGTGACCGCGCCCGTCGCTTTTTCGAGGAGCGTGCTGTCGGCGGGAACCGCGAGGTTGACGCGCCTGCCGATCATTTCGCGGGTCAGGCGGAAATGATCGCCGTCGGGATCGAAGCCGAAGAGCGAGAGCCGGAATCCGTCCTTGCCGCGAGCCGCTCCGTGACAACTCCCCGTGTTGCATCCCGACTTCATGAACACGGGCATCACGTCGAGTCGAAAGCTCAACGGCGGGGTCTCATTGGAACGCGCCGCCGAAACCGGAATCGTCGCGGTTTTTCCCGCGAACGTCGCCGTGAGAGTCGTCGAACCGTCGGCCGCGGGATGAAAAACGTTCGCGTCGCGCTTGACGATCGCGGGATTCGCAACGGTGATCGTCGCCGTCTCGGTCACGTCGCGGGTGATTCCGTCGGCGTAAGTCGCCTGAATCGTGATCGATTGTCGATCTCGCGCCGAATCGAGACGTATTTCCGCCGGGTATACTTCGATCTTGACGGGAGGGGCGTCGTCGGCGAGCGCCGCGGCGGCGAACGCCAAAAACAAGAATCCCGCCGGAACAATCGAAATCCTCACTCGCGGGGGGGAAACGACCGATCTCATCGCGATCACCTCAAAGAAAAACATCATACAATTATTCTTTTGGATGTAAGAGACGCTCATTTTTTTTCGCCTTTGGGGTTCGACCCGGGTTCGCCGGCGCTCGCCGCGGCTCGTTCTTTTTGTTCGAGACGAAGTTTCTCAAGCCGGCCGAGCGGCTTGGGCGGCGCCGCGGCGGGTTTAGGCGGAGGAGCGGGCTGAGCCGGCGCGGGCTTGGCGGCGACCGCCGCGGGCTTGGGAGGAAGCGGAACGTCGACTCGCAACTGCCCCGTCCCCAGATTGTGCACGATCGGTTCGCCGTTCCGGATCACGACAACCTGACAAAATAAGTTCACGTGATTCCCTGCAGGGGTCGCCTTGTCGGTTTTGATTCGATACGTAAAATCTTTTGTATCTTTGGTGATCGTCCGAGGCTCGGCGACCGCCATGTTGGGCAGGCCGAACAGCGTCGCCTTGGCCTCGCCGGGGAAATCGGCGAGCTTGTTCACGGTCACTCCAAGATCGACCTCCTTCCCTTGCTCGACGCTCGCCGCCTGGAAGGCGAACGAGACGAACCGTTCGGCGACCTCGAGCTTGGCGAGCGAACTCGAAACAACGATCGGACCCGACGCGACGTTCGACGCTCCATTGACGACGATCTTCCACGTGCGAATCTCGGCGCCGCCGTCGGCGTTGATCGGAATCACCGCCTCGTTCTGCTTCTCCGCGATCGATACGCCCCCCGCCGAGCCGATTCCGGGAGGATTCCACGGCAGAAACACCGCGATCGGCGCCGTAAACCCGGGCTTCCGCTTGGCGATCACCTTAAGCCCCATCGACCCCCCGCGCACCATCGGAACCTTGGGCTCGACGATTTCGATCTCATAAGGACATTCTTCGACGATCGAAGCCGCCAGCGAATCGACCGACCGCGTCCATACCGGGATGTTGTTCTGCCCTAAAACAAGCTCGGCGGTCTGGCGAAAATCGCACGGTATTTGAACCTTGGGATCCGTATGTGATCCCGATACATGAATAAGTGATCCTGAGAGCTTGGCGTCGGCGGGCGCCGCGAACACGACGGGGATCGTCGCCACGCTCGCGGCCATCACGTCGGCGTCGACCGTCGCTCCCGCGGGGAGATTTTCCAGCGCGAGCTTTAAATCGCCGCCGAAATCGGCTCGCGCCGCGTTGATCAAGATCGCTTGCCGATTCCCTCGCGGGATCGCGACCGCGATCGTTCCCGTACCCCGCGTGAGCGCCTCGTTCGGAACCGAAAGCTCAAGCCGAGCCGCGACCGGAGCGACCTCGATCCGATAAAAATAATCGGGTCCGCCTTTTTTCAAGTGATCATATATAAGGACAACATATTCGCCGTCGTCGGGGGCGGTGAAGCGGACGTAGCTGTCGGGGCCTGGAGAATCGTCGTTGGCGACGAGCCCGCCTCCTTGACCTTTTTTAAAGAGATAAACGACCGAATCGAGCGGCGATCCCAGCGACCGCGAGAAGACGCGCACGTCGAACGTTTGTCCCTTCTTGGCTTTGAAGACGAAGTGATCGACGTCTCCCGGTTTATCGATCGTTCCGTCGAGCGCCCCGGGCGCCTCGAACGCGGTCGCATGCGGGTGATCGTCGTTCGGCTCGGCTTCGATCGTGTCGCCGAACGGCGCCAGGCGAAACGCATTCGGATACGGCGAAAACCCCTTGTCGTCGCTCACCTGCAAGCCGAAATCAACCGTCGATTTGCCCGGCAAGCTCGACTTGATCGTCATCAATCCGAGAACGTCGCCGAAACCCCGCACGCTCGCCTGCTCGCCGAATCGTCCCCCCGCGGGAACAATCGCTCGAACCCGCGGAAAACGTCCGACGTGCAATCGATATAAGCACGCGCCGTTACCCGCATACGCGCTTTCACGTACTTGAACGATATAGCGACCGTCGGCGGGCGCGACAAGCGCCGCGACCGCGTCTTGCCGCACCAGCGGCGAATCGTCGCTCGATGCGAGCTCGAATCGCTTCTCGTCAAGTATCGCCACATAAGGATCAAAAAACGTGATCCCGAGTCGAATCCCTTCGACCTCGGCGCAGATTCGTTCGCCTTTCTTCGCGTCGACGACGAAGTAATCCACGTCTTCATTGTCGGCGACTCCGTTCACCGTCGCATCGAGCGCAATCTTTTGCGGACTTGTAAAATCATTGTTCGGTTCAACCTCGTTCGTCTCGGCGAGCGCGCCCACGCTGAACGTCCTTAGCTCGCCGATCCCCGTCGCCGTCACGATTCGTAAATCGTACAGGCCGAGCCGAGCGTCGGCGGCG
>JAKBCQ010000457.1 GCA_021807585.1 Planctomycetota bacterium
GAGTTCGAGGTAGATGCTGGTTCGAAGGGGGACGTCGGTCGAATCTTTGGCGGGTCGGGGGCTGCCGTTGGGGTCGGGCGAGCGTACGACGAGCGCGACGTCGCCGCCGAACGAGGATTCGGTTACGAACAATCCGACGACGATCACAAGAACAAAGGCGATCGGCTTGCGAGTGTTCGCGATCACGTGATGAGCCCTCCGAAAAGGGATATGGTACAGCGAGAAGGCCGACGGGGAAAGGCGCGGAAGACGCATAATATGGATTTGATCGTGATCCGCGCAATCCGTTTATGTAGCAAAAAATAACGATATCGATATACAAAAACAACAAAATGTTATTACTTAGATTATAAGCTCACGAACGGATTGGATCCGCTCGATCCACTCGCGGAAATGAGGACAGGATTTCATGATCGTCTCGACGCCGATTTGTTTGGCGATGATGATTCCATGCAGCGGTTTTCGATAAGATTCGAGTATTCTACACAATCGTTTGGACGGAGCGTTCTTCGGGTCGTCGTTGATTTCTTCGGGGTTATTGAAATTCTTTCGAATGGATTCAACGCTTTTTATTAGTTTGCTTTTATCGAAAATGATCGAGATCGCCTTCGGTTCCGCGAACAGAATCGCCTCAAACTCGTGCATCTGAACGTACGGGATAAATCGCTTAGGATTGAATTTCGGCCCCATTTTAACAACGATATCTTTATGGATTGCATTTTCGATTGACGCGGCTTTTTGATCATGGGAAGAGGATTTCGCTTGTTTTCTTCCCGGCCAAGATTCGGGCATGGCGTAGTAATCGAACATCGTAGTGACGACGGCTCGGCGATCCTGTTTCAATAAATTGAGCAAGTCTCCGCTCGCACGCGAATATGCCGCCGCGCCTCCTTTATGACCGGCTTTCCCGACTATCTGCGCACTTATGTGTATTTGATGATTGATAAACCAAGGCGCGAGAACGTCTCGAACGAATTCGCTTTCGGTTCGTCCCTCGACGACCGCGACGACCCTATTCATAAACCGGGCCTCCGCCGAAAACGTTCTTTCGCCAGAGATCGCCGAGCGAATAATCGTCTTTGAGCCATTCATCAAGCTCGCTTGAGTCCAATCGTCGGAACCTCGATTCCCCTTCGTGACGATCGACGACGATGACGTTTTCGGGATCGAACGCGTCGACGAGCGCGGCGGATTGTGTCGAGACGATCAACTGAGTTTTCTTCCGCGTCTGGGTCATCAGACTCGCTAGAATATCGAGAGCTTCGGGGTGTAATCCCAATTCGGGCTCGTCGATCACAATCATTGAGGGAGGATCGGGCTGGAGAAGAGCGGCCGCCAAGGCGATGAAGCGTAACGTTCCATCCGAAAGTTGACTCGCATGAAACGGATAATCGCCGTTTTTCTGGGTCCATTCCAGATCAACCAGGACGTCGTCTCCAGTTTTTTGGGGTCTAAACATGAAATCCTTGAAAAAAGGGGCGGCGAGCCGTACCGTTTCGACAATGAGACGATATTCACTTGGATATTTGTTGGTGAGATGATTGAGGAACGCCGCCAAATTCGAGGCGTCGGATCGCAATCGATCGTAATCTCGAATTGAACACGATCGGCGCATCGCCGAAGTGTCGCTCGTATCATGAAAATGATAGACCGTCCAAGACGATATCGATTTGAAGATGTAATCCGCTATCTTTCTATCGGGATCCTCCAGGTTCAATTGTTTTTTGAGATGAGATTCTCCGTGTCCCTTACCCAGAAATCTATCATATTCGAAGCTTTTTCCAGGTGGAATAAATTTCATTCGCTCGTATTCGAAAATCAGGCGATTATCGACCGTCGGAGCGAGAGCGAAGGCGTAGGCGTTTTGACCAAAATCGATCCTAGACTCGATGATTTTGGTATATTTTGGTCCAAAAAACAGTAGTTTGTCGGCGCGACCCGCGAGGTTGACCGCGCTTTCCAGACGCCCTTCGATCATCTCTCGCAGCAGGGTGAAATAGCCGACGAAGTTGCTCTTCCCGCTTCCATTGGCGCCGATCAGGATGTTGATTTCGCCGAGCGGAAAATCGATCAACTCGCGTATCGATTTGTATCCTTTGATCGTGATTTTATCGATCGCAGCGGCCATTTCATTCACCTTTTTCGTTCCATTTTCGCCTGAAAGCAATCACGAGTGTCAAATCCTGTTCTAGCATGATCGTTAATGTTGATTGGAAGGTTAATTACCAATATGCAGACATCATCTCGAGAAATTAATCGCGGCTCTCCAATCCTTAAACCACCCTCGATCCTACCCTCGTTCGCCGTTTGAGAGAAGCGGCTGGAGAGTGAGGATTCAACGATCGATCCGATATCGATCGGATGTAGACGAGGCGAGAACGCTCGTCGGCTGCGATTGAATCGAATCCTCGTTACCATTTCCAATCATATCATTTGGCGCGCCGTTTGCTATACTAAACGATCGCGTGACGTTCCGGAGGAGAAAACCGAACCAAACCGAGTGATTGTGATGTTTTTTTCGGCATTTGTTAGCCAAAGCCCCGAATCGATGAGTCGATCGCCCGATCAGGCGTTTGCCGACGTCGTCGAACTCCCTCTCCTGCTGCCAAAAGAGCGCGCCGAGGAGCTGCTGAGACTGTCAAAACGGCGGAATCAAAGCGTCGCACAAATTCTTCGCTATCTCGTCGATCAGGCGCTGATCGCCAATCCCGAATAAAGCCGATCCCGTTTCTTACGGATTTTTCCGTCGGATCGACGCCGCGGCCGCGGCGGTTTTCCAACCATCTGTTCACGTTCGACTTGGCGCTGCGGAATGGAACCCCAACAATAAGGGCCGACCGGATATCGATACCGGCCCGATCGGGATTCCAACTTGATGCGCAACACACCGAACGACGTTTTACAACAGATGCTTCCCGCGGTCTCCGCGTGGTTTCAAACCACGCTCGGCGAGCCGACGGCGCCTCAAATTCAAGCGTGGCCGCTGATCGCGAGCGGTGAAAACACGCTCATTTGCGCGCCCACAGGGTCTGGAAAAACGCTCGCGGCGTTCCTATCTTGCCTCAATCTCCTTTGGAAACAAACCGAACGCGCGCCGGGCGTTCAAATTGTTTATATATCTCCATTAAAATCGCTCAATAACGACATTGCGCGCAATCTTGAGGCGCCGCTCGCGGGAGTCGTCGCCGCGTCGGCCCGGCTTGGAACGCCGCTTCGGGCGTTGAGCGTCGGCGTGAGGACGGGGGACACCACGCAGGCCGAGCGGCAGCGGCAGATCAAAAAACCACCCGAGATATTCATCACAACTCCTGAATCGTTGCACCTGCTGTTGACGAGCGGGGCGCGTAAAAATTTCAAAACGGTCACGCACGTCATCGTCGATGAAATCCATGCACTTTGTGGCGACAAACGGGGCGTTTTTTTGGCGATCCTGCTCGAACGTCTCGCCGAGCTGTCCGATCTCGACCGCGAGTTCGTTCGGATCGGCCTCTCGGCGACCCAGCGACCGCTTGAAGAAGTCGCCCGATATTTGGGCGGGCTGCGCGTCGAACGATCAGAGAACGGCACAGAACGGTTCGTTCCCCGAGACGTTAAGATCGTCGACGCGGGGATGAAAAAACGGCTCGACCTCTCGGTTCATTATCCGATTCCAGAGCTTTTCCCCGCCAAGTCCGAATCGGTTTGGCCGGCGATCGAGGAACGCTTGCTGCGTGAAATCGACGCGCACAAATCAACGATTGTCTTCACGAATAACCGCCGCGTGGTCGAACGCCTGACGCGCCGGCTCAACGAATTGGTCGAGGAACGATTCGAGCAATATCTCCGTCAAAAAACCATATCATCCAATATCGGCGCGATCGAGGCGTCGGCAAAATTATATGAATATGAAAAATCATGTAATAACATGGACGATTCGGATCGTGCTGAAAGTCGTCGCGTCGGGGGGGGTATCGAGGACGACGGGGCGGGGAAGATCGCGCGAGCGCATCATGGGAGTTTGAGTTTGGAGGAGCGCCGCGGGGTTGAAGAGGCGCTTAAGCGGGGGGCGATTCCGGGGGCTGTCGCG
>JAKBCQ010000458.1 GCA_021807585.1 Planctomycetota bacterium
CTATCCCGATTACTCGGCGCTCCCCGATCCGATGACGGGTCAGGTTTACTACAACACGCCGTATTTTCAAACGAACATCCCCGGCCATCAAGCTGGCCAGCCGCAAACGTGGCCGCTCGGAGCGCAAACGGCGGTCACCTACCCCGCGATCCCTGGGCAGAGCTATTCGCTGCCGATTCCCGTCCCCGGCCTCAACAACGCGGGACAAACCGATCCCAATTCATTTTATTTATGCTCGAGTACGCCGATTTATCCCCAAGCCGAGGTTCCAGCCAACGGCACGAACCTTTCGATCGATTACTTCTTTCCGACAAACACGCTCGAGGGAGATCTACCCGTCCTCCCTTGCTCTCCCAATCAGGCGGGGTACGCTCGGCAATTCGTTTGGCTTTACTTGCTCCGTCCGCTCAACCCGTTCGATCCCACCAACAGCGAAGGCGCGCCCTCGGATAACGGCGACGGACTCGTCGTCGTCGACGCCATCCGAGTGCCATATATCGAAGCTGGAGGATACCTTACCCAGGGACCGCTCGGGAACCAGGTCCAAATGGGAGTGAATTTGATCTACTCGATCGAGCGGTTCCAGCCGTACCGCGGCGGACATCTCATTCCCCAAAATTCGTCGACCATACCGACGCTGATCCCCCCCTACGCGTTCGGTTACTCCGAACAATCGGTTCCCTCGTCGACGATCTCGCTCAATTACGGCATTAATACTTCAGTGCCCAATAACAACAAAATCACCCAAACGTTCTATCACACGTTAGGGTTCGTCAACGATCAGATCGATCTATGGGATTACTCGCCGTTCCACGATCGCGATTTCCAGAGCGTCGCCGAGCTCACGCTCGTTCCGGGTTGTCCGCCGGGGCTCTTCACCAAGCAGTTCGTGGAAACCGCTCCGCCGCTGCCGAACAACGTCGCGACCGCGGTCGCGATGCCCAACTTTTACAGCACGAACACGATCACGGGAGGATGGCCGCCCCCTTATCCCGCATCGGGTTATCCGATGACCCAGGGCGTTCCGCGCACCTATCCCTATCTCGTCGACAACTTCTGGTACACCGCGGTCGACGGCTACTACCAGGCCGCGGGAGGATTGACCGAGGCGCTCCCACCCAACGCGACGGGCCAACCGACTCCGACCGTCGGCGGCTGGGGATCGGCGGGTTGGCATATGATGATGGAATTCTTCGAAGTCCCGTCGTCGGCCAACGGAGCGATCGGCTCGGTCGCGCTCGGGTCGAACTTCGATTGGTTCCGCCAAGACACCAAGCCGGGGCTCCTCAATCTCAACCTGATCATCGATCAAGAAGTGTTCCTCGGCCTACTCGACGACCCGCGGCTCAACGTCTTCCCGGTGCTCACCCCGGCCGCGCCCCAGATCGTCACTCAAATGAATTTGAATGGATATCCCAACGCGAGTCACACGATACCCGTGTATTCATCGTATTATGATTACGGCTACGGCCTGGCGCCCGTGCTCGGGTTGACCGCGGCGTTCACCGATTTCCTTCGGCTTAGATCGGGGGGGTCGAATTATCTCTTCAGTTACGGCACGGGGCCCGTCGGGCTCAACTTCCAGCCGACGACGGGGAACCTTCCGTTCAGTTTCAATCCGATGATGTCGGCCGAGCGACCGTTCCGCGCGCTCTCATATCCCGATATCGATTTCACGGTGATGCGTCCCGCGACTTTGCCCCCCTCGGCACTGACGATCCCCGCGGCTTCGTACGGGGGTGTCGCTCCGACGACGTACAATTACGCGCCTCCGCCGCTTTCGTTCGCAACCTCGGGGACCATCCTTCAGTTCAACACCGGCGTCGCGACCGCGCCGGCTTGGGTCGCCGATCCCGGCTGGAAGAATCCTTACCTCACGTGGATGATCGACGTCATGTCGTCGACCGGAACGCTCAACGATTACGTCACGCCTCCGCCGCCCGCTCCCGCGACGGGAACGATCGTCATTCCGCCGCCGCAACCGCCGCCGATTCCGCCGCGCAGGTTGTTCCAGATTCCCGATTACCCGTTTCAATCGACCGCGACTGGAGGCCCTCCGCTTTATCTCAGCAACGCAACAGAACTGGGGAATCAATATATCAACCAGTTTATTGTTCACCCGATGCTCGTGAACACCGCGGCCGATCTCGTGGCGCAAACGACCGCGGGTTTAATCAACATCGCGCCGCCGTTGCCGACGACGTTCGTCCCTCCCGCGACGGGAACGTTCTTCCTCGGCGGCAACTCGACCGCCCGCGTCGATCAACGGACGCATCCCGAGTATCGTCTTGAATGGATGCAAAAGATCATGAATCTCACAACGGTACGTACGCATCAGTACGCGGTGTGGATCACGGTCGGATTTTTCGAGGTCACACGACTGGGTAATCCGACAAACATCAACCCCCAGACGGGGCTCGTTCAACCGCTTCCCGACCAGCTCGGCGGCGAGATCGACCTCTACGCGGGTAAGAACATCCGGTATCGGTCGTTCTTCGTCATCGACCGGACGAAGATCACCGGGTTTAACGATCCCTATTTCCCCAACAACTTCCACAACGCGGTCGTTTATTCGAGGCGCATCGAATAAACGCTTGGGAGACGCGCGGAGATCCCCCCGCCGCTCGTCTCAAGCCGGCGTTTACCTTCGCCGCGGGTGCGCAGCTCGCCGCGATGAGAATCCGAGGAATTTCGTGACACGCATCGATTGTTTTCCGTAAAATAAGAAGCGGGTCGATCGTTTCACGAAACAACTCGGTTTTGGAAAGAGCGATTGAACTGATCGGCGAGGGGGGTTGATATTTCCCTCGCGCACGTTACGATGGATGATATCCCACTCGTCTCCCGATACGACAAGGAGCCGCCATGTTTAAGCCTCGGTCTCGTCGCGCATTCACGCTCATCGAGCTGTTGGTGGTGATCGCGATCATCGGTGTGTTGGTCGGTCTTTTGCTGCCCGCGGTTCAACAAGCCCGCGAGGCCGCTCGGCGCATGGAATGCAGCAACAATCTCAAACAAATTGGTCTGGCGACACAATCGTTCCTGACCACCAAAAACGCCTACCCGAACGCGGGGACTTGGGGTGAGAGTCCGTCGGCGTTAAGTCAGGGAGTCGCCGGCGCGGGGAGTTCCATCATTTCGCTCTCGATCATGAATCCGACCGCGATGGGAACTCCCGTGATCGCCGCGGGGAACGGCCAATCCGATATCGGCGCGCTCCATAGTTGGGTCGTCGATCTGCTCCCGTATCTCGATCAACAGAACCTTTACAACAACTGGAAGCTCGATCGCGTCTATTTCGACGTCGGTCGTTACACATCGCCGTACAACGACGACCCGACGCTGCCGACGAACGCGCTCGCGGGGAACACGTTCATGAAGTTTTTGACGTGCCCCGACGATACGACGACTCAGCCCAAAACCGGGGCTCTTTCCTATGTGGTGAACACGGGTTTCGGGCCGTGGCATTTCTTCTCGCCGGTGTGGGTGGGAAATAAACTCGGCGGGCAATACACCAGCAGCGCGATGCAATGGGGCAACCCCGCGATCTCGGGCGTTCAACAAATGTTGTCGGGGGCTTCGACGGCGCAAAAAACCGCGGTCATGCTTCAGGGAACGTTCCAGGGGAACGCGCCTTGGGACGCCAAAACGACGTCGTCGAGCATCGTCGACGGCGCGAGCACGACCGTCCTCGCCACCGAATCGATGAACGCGGGTTATTCGACGAGTTCGCAATTGACCGGCGGCGGCATCCTCACGAATTGGGCGTGCCCTCATCCCAACTTCGTCGCCTTCTGGGGTTCGCAGCAGGTTTGCACAAGCGGCGGTACGATGGGAATGTGCAATGCCGGCATTCTGATGATTAATAACACCGGCGGCTCGCAATTCGACTCCCCGGCGTGGAACGCGGCGAATTCGCTGCAAACCGATGAATCGATCAACTACGCCTACACGCAAGGGTTCATCTCGGCGTCCGACAAGGGCGTGTTCCCCCATCCCAACAGCGGACACGTCGTCGGCATCAACGTTCTCTTCTGCGACGGCTCGGTTCACTTTATCCAAAAA
>JAKBCQ010000459.1 GCA_021807585.1 Planctomycetota bacterium
AAAATGAACTTTGTCGGCCGCCGCTCCGTCGAGGATTTTTTGGTTGGTTACGAACCAAATTCGCTTCTTATCGGAACGCGCGATCGATATTTTTTTTAAAAACGACTCGAATCTGAGAGGATCGCTCAGCCTGTGAGATAGATCTTGGAAATCACGCGGGCCGCGGAATGGATCACCCGGATAATTGAGAATGGATCCGGCGCCGTCGTAATAATAAAAGAAGAGGGTCGCGTAGACCTCGGGTTGGCACAGTATCAAGTCGATTTGGGCCGACGATTTCCTCACGATCACCGCCGCCGCTTCGTCTTGAGGTTTTAAAGGCGCGACGATCAAATTGCGATCGTCGCGTAGGTAAACCAGCAATATGGCGCAAACAAGTATTTTCGGAATGAGACCGCGCCGATCCAGGCGAATTTTCCCGACGAGGTCGCAGATCGGCGGGATAAAACAGGGACCCATAATTGATAAGCAATGCGTCGGTCTTAAATAGGTGAATTGACTTAAGACCGTCGCGCTTACAATCGTAACAGTGGAGGCGAGTAACATGAAATAATTTGGATGAACATTCGAGTTCGACTTTGGGACGGTGTCTGCGCCGTTTTTCCTGGAAAAAAACGTGAGAATCGTTGCGACGATCAAGACGATCCCCCACAGAGTTATTAATCTTCCCCGATCGAGCAGGCTTGAAACGAGCAAGTCTTCGGCGATCGCACGCAGCACGTTGAACGATTCGGCGTTCATTCCGTATCCAGGATGTCGCACTTGATGAACAAAATGTGGAAACCAGGGAGCGAATCCCGCCGCGAGCATCGCCGAGCCGATGAACCAATAAGATATCGGTAAGAAGGTTTCTTTTCGAACGCGACGAACGATCGTCAAGATCGATAAGACCGCCAGGTGCCCCCCCAGGATCAACCAAACCCAGTTGTGAATTAAAAGCATTGAAAGCATAATGAAACTATAACATATGACATATCTGATGTTCCGGAGCGACGCCGCTTTCCAAAGGCAATAATTGGAGATCAGCGTGAGGAGCGGGAGGATCGTGTAAGGACGGACGTGACTTGAAAAGTAAACGTGCAACGGCGCGAAAGTCGTCAACAAAGCCGCGGTCGTCGCCGAGCTCCTTGTATACATCCGAGACGCCGCGAAATAGATCGTCGGTATCAGCGCCGTTCCGCACACAATCGAAAATGAGATCGAGGCGACGCCGGAACCGCCGAAAAGATAACACCATAATTTCAGTAATATGTAAAAAAGAGGAGGATGAGTTTCATGATTGATCAAAAAACTGAGCATATCATGCCATTTATCAAAATTAATGATCCAAAGTACTTGAATATCATCAAATCCTAATCGCCCCTCGATCGCCGCGATGATTCTCAACACGGCTCCCACCCCCGTGAGCAATACGACGGGGACCGGGAATCGCTCGTTTCCATTCCGCACGATCTCTCGATCGATCTTCCTTTCCAACCGCGGTCCTCCAATCCGAATCATAACGCCCGGAATCAATCCATACGCCGCGAATCGACGATCGGCGATCCAATTATACCAAATGATTGAAAAATATATAAATCTAATTATTAGTGATTTTCCTTGTTTTATTCCCGCTCTCCTCATGGAGAACGTCGCTTTCTGATATTGATCGTAACGCGGGGTTTTCGCCGGGAGATCGATCGATTCGGGATGTTGAAACGACCGATCGCTTCCGAGAAGATCGCTTGATGTTCCGCCGCCGAGTGCCGAGCGAACCTTTGTCGTGCCGGATCATTCGGTCGATCGATTCCTCAAAGAACGCCGCGGCGCGGGTCTCTCTCGTATCAGATCGGCGCTCGGCTAATCGGTCCACTATAGAGACCGAATCCCTCTTACGGAAGCCTCGGTCGTCTTGACTTTTCGCCCGGCCAAAGCCGTCGACTCCCGCTCGACGCCTCGTCATAATCGATGCTATTCGAGTGCGAAGCGTCCTCGATCTCAAAGATGACGCCGAAATCGATCGAGCGTGATCGACCCGAGGGTTGCAACCAAATTCAGGAATATTAGTTATATGTTTATAAAAAGATCAATTGTGATCGACTTTCATTCCATCTTGAAGATCAGGAGCACGATTAACGCTCGAAGCCGTCGGATCGTTTTCAAGTCGGTATTATCCAGTATCCTCGATCGTTGGTTGTTAATCGTCGTCGGAGGCGCACTCGCGTTGATTGCGATCGTCGTTGTCGCGGTTCTCTCGTCGGGTCGAACGCCTGCGCGACCGAGCTTCGGAGGAGGATCGACCACGACCGAGCAACCGATTTCTCCCGCCCCGGCGACGATCATTTTCCGAGCCCAAACTCTCACCTTTACTTATGAGAGAGGCGAAGCCGGCAAAAAACTGCCGATTGAGACGACGGGAGGGGGCGTGGGAATGCTCGATTACGACGGAGACGGTGATCTCGATTTGTTCTTCGCGCAGGGCGTTCCTTTGCCCGTCGGATCGGCGAAAAACCCTCCCGCCGATGTACTGCTGCGGAACGATGGAAATCGCCGGTTTACCGATGTTTCCGCCGCGACGGGATTGACCTCGAAAGGTTACGGTCAGGGCGTCACCGTCGCCGATTACGACGGCGACGGTTTTCCCGATGTTTATGTCACTCGCTACGGCGGAAACACGCTTTGGCGCAATCGAGGAAACGGAAAGTTTGAAGATGTGACTCAACAAGCAGGGGTCGCCGTCGGCCTCTGGAGCCTGGGCGCAGCGTTTTTTGATTACGACAACGACGGCGATCTCGATCTGTTCGTCGCCAATTATTTCGACTTCGATCCCGCTCAAGCTCCTTATGATAAGGATCGAATCACTCAAGAACCGATTTACGGCGCCCCTTCGAGGTTCGACGGTCAGCCCGACACGCTCTTCCAGAACGACGGGTCGGGGCGATTCGTCGACGTCACCGCGAAAGCGGGAGTCGCCGGGAAAAGTCGCGGAATGGGAGTCCTCGCCACCGATTTCGATGAGGACGGTTATATGGACATATTTGTAGCAAATGACGCCGAGGCGAACGCGCTTTGGCGTAACAAGGGGGACGGGACTTTTGAGGAGCTCGGAAGTCTTTCGGGAGTCGCGCTCAACGCCGAGGGGATGTCCGAGGCGAACATGGGTATTGCGTATGGAGATACAAATGGCGATTTACTACCCGATATTTTGGTGACTCACTTCTGGGACGAACACGACACGCTCTGGAGACGCATTGAAGCCGGAAAAGGAAGTATTATCTTTCAAGATCAAACGAAAGAGGCGGGGCTCGCCGTCGAAACAAGGCCGTTCACGGGCTGGGGAACCGCTTTCGCCGATTTCGACCACGACGGCGCGGCCGATTTAATCGGCACGACCGGCCATATCAGACCCGAGAGAGACAAGACATACACTTATAAGAGCCCGGCGATTATCTTTCGCAACAATGGCTTGGGTCGATTCCTGATTAAGAATTCCACAGCGGGCGAGTATTTTCAAACGCAACATGTAGGCAGAGGGTTGGCCACGGGGGATCTTGACGGCGACGGCGATCTCGATGTCGTCATCGTCCACCATCACGAGCCAAGCGTCGTCTTGTGGAACGAGACCGTATCCGGAGGTCGATATCTGGTCGTCGATCTGCAAGGAACCGGCATGAATCGCGATGCGATCGGCGCTCGGGTCACGCTTCGAGCCGGCGGCCAAACACAAATCCGCACGCTCGACGGCGGCGGGAGTTACATAAGCTCAAACGATCACAAGCTCCACTTTGGATTGGGACAATCGAAACGGATCGATGAATTCACCGTGCGATGGCCTTCGGGAAATATGGAGACACTAAAAGACATATCAAGTAACCAACTTTTACATATCATACAAGAAAGACGAAAACCCCGCGATTGATGAGATCGCGGGGTCGGTTCTGAAAGATCAATGAACGCAGAAGTCGATCAGGCGATCACCGATTTGCGGCTACGACGGACGAGACGAACCGCTCCCAGCGATCCGATGCCCAGCAGGGCGAGAGAAGCGGGCTCGGGAACCGTTCCGGTCAAG
>JAKBCQ010000460.1 GCA_021807585.1 Planctomycetota bacterium
CGCTCGGGCCGGCGGCCGATAGAGAGAGTGCGAAAACCAGTTTTCCCCTCCGCCAAAGGTCTGGCCCGCGGCTTTCGGCCGCGGAGGTCCCCGGAAGGACCGGCGTGTCGATCGGCTCGAATTCGGGTCGATCGCGGTAATTTCCCTTATCGCCGACGGACGGAGTGGACCGCATGTCCTGTACGAGCACCGCGTTACGCGGGAGCGCCTTGGCCGCGCTCCTGGCGTCGATTCTCACGACCCCGATCCACGCGCCGAGGGCGCAGGAACCCGCTTCGATCGCGTGGCGGACCGACTTCGAAGCCGCCCGCGCCGAGGCGACCGCGGCGCGATCCCCCCTCTGGGTCCAATTCACCGGATCCTGGTGCGGCTATTGCGTCAAAATGGAACGCGATGTATTCTCACATCCTGATATTGTGAAAATTGGTAATGAACGCTTCATTCCGGTGAAGCTTCAAGCTGATGTTTATGCCGAACTCGCCGCGGCGCACGGTCTCGAAGGGCTTCCCGCGACGGTGTTGATCGCGCCTTCGGGACGCGTCGTCGCCAAAAACGAGGGTTATATCGAGGTTGAGGAGTTGGCCAAGATGCTGGCTCAGGCCGCTCCCGAACCGGCGATTCGCGTCGCCGAGGCGCGGCCGGGCGAATCGACCAAGCCCGTCGGCGACGCCGTCGCCGCATCGTCGCGGACGACGACCTTGAAGGTCGCGGATCGCGCCGCGGCCGGCCGGCCGGGCAAAAAGCCCCCGCTCGATGTCGATGCCGAGAGGACCCAGGCCGAGCTTCAAACGCGCCCCGCGGTCGGCGGATTTTGTCCCGTGGCGCTCGTGCGTGATCGAACCCTCATCGCCGGCAGCGACACGATCCAGGCGGAGTTCGAAGGGATGATTTATCGGTTCTCGACCGCCGAACGCCGCGCCGTGTTTTTAGCGAATCCGCTCCGATACGTCCCCGTCGATCGCGGTCGGTGCTCGGTTCGTTGGATCGACGACGGTGAGGCGATCGAGGGAGATCCGCGTTGCGGCGCGATCTATCGCGATCGGCTCTTTCTCTTCGCCGACGCGCAATCACGCGATTGCTTCTTTAGCAAAGCGGCGCGATATTGCGATGCGATGTCGCCGCGATCCCCCGCGGAATACTCTCCAAAAATCGCGCGGAATCGTCCCGCGATCGCGGGATCGAACGCGCAAAATCCGGCCGTCGCGCGATGAACCGGTGCGCGAGGAATCGCTCGACAGTCGCGGTCGGGCGATTCCTCGCGTTACGGCGACCAAAATCGATCATGTAATTGCATATATAAAAAACAACGCAATTGTGATTTCATTTCTTGTAAATATAATGGGATTCGACGGTCGTTTCGAGCCCGGCGGCGCCGAATATGGATCGGCGGCTTGGCCGGGCTCGCGGACCGTGTTGGATCAGCATTCGACCTTGGCGGGGAGGCGACGTTTTTTTCTCGGCTTGGCGGCGATCGTCGTGAGGATTTCGTCGTCCTGGTCAAGTTCGATCGCGGAATCGCGTTGTCTCGGTTTGGGTGATTTGGCGTCGAGCTTCGATTTCGCGTCGTCTCGACGATTGTCGGAGAGGGCGTTGGGGTCGAAATCGGCGGAGAACGCGAACATCGGATTCATCGAGGAACGAGTCGTCGGTTCGTCTCCCGGGGTGTTCCGCTTTTTCGCGTGCTTCGGCTTCGTCGGCGCGGCTTCCGGAAGCGCCGGCGAGTCGGAATCGAGTTTTTCGTAGCCGAGCCCGCGGAGAACCTCAAGGACTTCGCTCCACGTCGGGAACATCCGTCCGCTCCGTTGTTTATATTCTTGCATCGCCCTCATGAATTCCATTTCGGCGTTGGAATAATCGCGTTCGCAGGTGGTGGGATCGACGAACCGCCTGCGACCGCTCGCCTGCCGCGCCGTCGCGGCTCGCAACGCCTGCTTGCTGGCGCGGCGATCGGTCCATTCGTCGTTGGAAGGATCATCAAGCGCATCGACCGACGCGTTCGTCGGCGCGGCCGACGCGGTTTGTTTCCTCTCGAGCTCGGCTTCCATCAGATCGCACTCCTGGTCGTGCTCAACCACTAGGTGTCGTTCGTTGACCGTCCGTCCGCTTCGACTCGCCTCGACTCGTCCCGGCGCCTCAATCGCGATGCTTCGGACGCGTGAAACACCCGCCGAATGCCGGTTTCATCGGCCCTAACGACTCAATTCGGGTCGCGATTCGGGCCACAAACCGTTCGCGGTACAAAGGGAATGTAAGCAATCGCAGTGACAGCTACGTTGTCACACGAGAGCGAAATCCCCGGTTTTTTTTGGCCGTTTCTACCAAGGATGATTTTCCGCATCATGACAAACAGCGGCGCATGCACGCACGCGAACAAAAGCGAACGAATCGTTACGAAGGAACAAGCTCGATACGATCGAGGGGAACACGCGACCCGATTCTCAACAAGAGTGAACGTGATCGCCACTTGGGGAACCGCGGCCGGCGCTGATACCAAGCGGCGGTATCAATGCTCAAACCGTCGATTCGCCCGCGAGCGACGTTGTGGCGAACGCGTCGACGGGCTCGTGGGGCGTTCCCGCGAGCGCCGCGTCGCCGCCCGAGCCTTTGGGCTTCGGTTCGTCTTTATGATGAAACACAACCCACCGCGCCAGCGAAAAATTGATTCCCGTCGCGAGCACGATTCCGACGACCGCCGCGGCGAGATTGTGCCGGAAAAAGAAGCCGAAATAACGCGGAAGCGACAGCCGGATCGACAAACTGAGACCCGCGCCGAGCGCATTACTGAGCGCGTAGGTGACGAACTGCCGCGCAAGCGATCCCTCCCGTGCATAACTGAACGTCAAACGCCGATTGAGCGAGAAATTCCAGCTTAGCGCCAGCGTGATCGCCGCGACCGCGGCCAAACCCATCGCGAGCGAGCACCCGAAGACCGGAAGCTTGATCGCATCGAGCCCCGCGATCGAGCGAAACAACAACAGAAAGCTCGCGTACGAAGTGAGATCGACGAACATCCCCGAAAGCCCGACACAACAGAACTGAATCAGCCGCGAAACCTCGCCGAATCGGTGATCGGCGAGCCGCTTGAGATGACGGATGTCGTCGATGCTCGGGATCGGATTCCACGCCGAAAGACCGCGATGAAACCGCGACGCCGGACGTCCGGGAACCTCGACGATCCGTCCTTCGATCTTCGACAACAGCTCGAACGAAAACTTCGATCCCGCCGGAGAAAAATCGTCGTCCGCGGCGTCGAGAGCGGCGCGCCGCACGCCGACCAATCCCGTAAACGGATCCGATGTTCCTAAAAGCCGACGAACAAAATGACCAATTACTGATGAATTTGCTTTATGATTGTTTAATTTCGTTATATGTACAGTCTTCGAATCAACGGCCTTGACGAACCGATCGGCGATCGTCAAATCGGCGGCGTCGGCGGCGAGGGGCTCGACGACCGCGACGAGATCGGCGGGGTGGTAACCCATCGTCGGGTCGAGAATGACGAGAATCGGCCCGCGTGCCGCGCGTAGGCCCGCGATCGCCGCCTCGGTCATTCCGCCGCACGTCTCGGCGATCGTTTTCCAAACGCGGCTCGAGGCTTCGTTGGTATCGGTTGCGATCGGCCCGCCCACTCGCGCGACGATCAGCTCCACGTCGTATCCCGCGGATTCGAGAGCCGATCGCCAGCTTTGCGCCCGCTCGACGGTCAACGTCCCTCTGCGAGGGACCGGAACGATCAGGCTCACCAAGTTTCTCAAGCGAAAGACTCCACCAGAACCGATCCCTCGCCGCGGGATGTACCTTCCCCGGGACTTTTCAAGGGCGATCGAAACCGTTTCCCGCGCGAAACGCGATCGTCTCGCCGAGTCGCGTCGCCTCTTCAGTTTAGGATAAATCCCCGGCCGTCGACAAGTTCGCGCGGCATGCCCGCATGAAAAAACGGCTAGCCGGAGTTTTCATCAACCGATCCTCGTCTCGTGAATCAAGCTCCATCCGCCGCCACGCGACGACGTTCGGCTCAACCTCGGACGACTCGGCGACGCGACACGC
>JAKBCQ010000461.1 GCA_021807585.1 Planctomycetota bacterium
TCCAAGCTTGATCGATTGACGACGCGTCACATTCGATTCCATCATGATGTGATTGTGCATCGATCGCTCCGTGTCTTATCGGGCGGGAATTCGAGGCGGGGGGACGAGGGCGAAACCGAGGCGGATTGCGGCGACTGAATCAATCCACTAAAAACGAACTCGAACCTTCACAAGTATTCTTGTCGATTCGGATGAAAGACGTCGAAAGCGACCGCGGGCCCGCCGACCGCGGTGACCGAATGTTCGACGCCCCCCGGAATCCGCCAGCCGTCGCCGGGTTCGAGCGTCTTGACGATCTTACCGATCTGGAATTCGAGCCGTCCCGAAACCAGAACTCCCATCTGCTCGTGAGGGTGCGAGTGCTTCTCCACCCGCGACTCGGGCTCAAACGTGACGACCGAGACCGTCATCGATTCGCCGCCGAACGCGCGGATCGAAACCCCCGGGAAAAGCTCGCGCCGAGCGCCCGAATCCTTATCCACAAAGTACGAAGACGCCGCGTTTGGTTCGTTCATCGCGTTTGTCCGTAACCGGCGACGACCCACCGCTCCCACGCGTTCAAAAATTGCTCACGGCTGGAATTGAACACCACGCCGATCCCGTCGTCGAGTTTTTCCTGCCCTTCGAGCATGCCGCGTACAAACCGAGGATACTGCGCGGGGAACGCCGACGCCAGCCATTCGAGCAGGCTGAAGCCGATCGCGCGGATCTTATCGTCTTCGGTTTGGCCGCCGAGCGCGTCGTTCACCTTGCTAATCCAGCCGAGCTGTTGTTGCTCAACCGTCACAACGCGTAAGCGACGATAATAAGGGCTTCTGGGTTCAAGTTTGGAGCCGAGAAAGGCGCCCAGGCCGAGGCTCAGCCACCGCGGCGGCTTGCCCGCCTGATTCGTCGCGGCGAACGCGAGCTGCTCGGTCAAAAGCGCCGAAAGCGTCCGCTCGGGTCCGCCGACCTCGCTTTTCTTTTTCGAGCGCTTCTCGGTCCGTTCCGAAACGAAATCGTCGCGTCCCGCCAACGGATCGACCGACGCCACATACGGCGATTCGACCCCGAGATTCGCATCGGCTTGAACGCCGTCGTCGATCTCGCGATTCTCGATCGTCCGAACGAACTCGACATATCCAATCCGATCTTTAAAAACATACAAGCTGATCTTTTCAGGAAATTCGAGCGCCGGCTTGCCGGGACGCGAAAGCATCGCTTTCAATACATTGTATTCTTTCTCCATATCCTTCAGAACCTGCTTGGCGCGCGATTCGGAAAGGTTCGAAAGGAGAAGAAAATGATCGCCGGGGGTCGTCTCAGGTTTTGTTTTAATGTTCGCCTTTTTCCAACGATCAATCCCCGCGGCGATCGATTTTTGATCGCGCTCGGCGGGAGTCAGCTTGGAAAGCGCCGCCTGGCGGAGCGATTCGGGGGTCGCCGCGATCTTGGAAAGCATCGCCGAGGGATCGGCGCCGGCGTCGAGAATCGCGCCCGCCTTCACCCACGCCTCGATCTTGGCGATCGTCGCCGCGGCGAGGTTGTTGTTGTTCCCCGGCGGCATCTTGGGGGGCTCCTCGCCTTTAATATGAAGAACAAGCGGGCTCTCGTCGGGTTTTCCCGGAATCAACACCTTGCCGGCTTTCGAACCTTTTATCAATTTATCGAATGATGACATGTCTAAATCACCGCGATGCTTCTCGGCGTTGTGGCACGTCATGCAATTGGCGACGAGAACGGGTGCGATATCGCGGGTGAATTTGAGGCCCGAATCGTCCGCGGGCGCGGCGGCGGGAGCGGGTTTGGACGCCTCAGCGGGAGCGGCCGCGGGGGCGGGTTTGGCGGACGTCGCTTTCTTCTGGCCGCGCGTCTTCTTCTTGGCGGTCGATCCCTTCGTCGGTTCTTGTCGAGCCGACGTGTCGCGCGTCGACACCGCGACCGCGAGCAAGGCGATCAGGCTCAATCCCACCACAGTACACCGCGAAAAACGGGCGCAGCCGATCATCGTCACGTCCCCAAAAATCGAGTTACCGCCGCGAGAATGGATGATTTCATTATCGACAGCCGCGTTCGTGATTGCAACCCGTCGCGATCGTATTCGCTCGCCGCGGCACGGAACTCTCCGTCATGTCGCCAGATCCCACCCTGTGGTACGCGATCTCGAGCCGATTGGGACGAACGAATCGACGCGATCCACGCTCACGCGAATGATCGGTCGAGGCGAACGCCGAACTTCCTCAACTCTTTCACGAAAATGTACTTTTCATAGCTCTTATTATTTGATGACAAACGGGATCTCGGTTGAAGCCTCGGATCCGCCGATCAGGTCGGCCTGGGATACCTTGAGGCGATACCCCCCGGGGGCGAGCGATTCGGGAAGCGAGACGCGGAAGTTGACGAAATAATCGCGTCTTCGGCTTCGGCAGACGTCCTCGACAACCCCCATATCTTCGCTCCAGACGGGATCGATCGAGCTTTCGCCGACAATTGCCACACGCGATGCGATCCGCGAACGAAAACCGTCGGAATCGGTCTGATACGCGATCGCTTCGGGCTCACAGTAAACAAGAACGTCTTGGCCGGCTTTGAACAGGGTACTCGACGTGGGAGCATAGACGCCGAAACCGCTAATTTTTTCACAAAACCGCGCCGATCGGAGACGAAACGGCTTCGCTTTACCCGATGATTCGAACGTCTCGTCGCGATTCGTCGACGCTTCGCTCGAACCTTGATGAGAATCGACCGCGATCGATCGATCCGCGGGCGCGGGCTCGGGTTTGATCAACTTCGACAACCGATCGAGTCGATCGTTCATCGTCTTCGCTCGACCGTCGAGATCCGCCGCGAACGAGTCGATCAACTCGGCTCGGGCCGTCCAACGATCGGGATCGCTCTTCGCCTGCTCATGTGCATACTTTTGTAATTTCTTGATCAAATCGGCCGCGGATTCCGTTGGATTGGCGACGATCGCGCTTTCCTGCGCGGGTGAATCGACCGAGGGTTTGGGGTCGAGTTTCGGATTCGGCTTGGTATTGGAATCCTGGTTCGTCTTGGGATCGGCGGAAGCGGGTTCCAATGAAGAGGGCTCGGCGAGCGCGAGTGGCGGACGAACCGCGACCGCCGCCGCAGCTTGATCCGCGTTCCCAGTCGTTTGTTGTCGAACAGAGGTTGCCGCCGAGCGTTTGGCGATTCCGGCGACGTTCACTGGATTGACGCTCGAGACATTGTTCTTCGTCGGATTCACGTTCGAGGTCGCGTTCGACCCCGCGGAAGAAGGCTGCGCGACGGGGAGGGGGGGGAGATCGTCGATCCGATACGCCGCCGGATTCACGCGATCCACAGGCATGTCTTCAAGCCGTACCGATGCGCCGTCGGTGAGGTTATCGAGATCGATCGGAGCGTTATTCGGTTTGGGGTCGGGGAAAAATCGACTGTCCTCTCCCGCCGGGCTGGGATGATTGAGAACGTAAGATGCGGGATACGAATGAGGCGCATCATCGGGAGCGCCGCCTCGAGCGTGCTCGTTCCCTTGCGACGACTTTTCGTCAATCGCCGCACATCCTCCAATCGAGCCGCCGAGGGACAATACGAACAACCCAAGCGACCAAAACGAACGTCTCTCGAACGTCATGAGGCGTTCCTCGACCTCGACGACAACCGAACCGATTGTCGCACGGAAATGACCGGAAGAGATGGGAAATCCAATCGGGTTGATAACCGATCGCGGCGGTTTCGACAAGCTCAGTCGGTTCGATCCCTTCCCGAAATCGAACGGCGATTTTGCCTTCGCCTCCCGATGTGATCGGGATCTTGGCGAGATATGTGCGCGTAAAACCAACAAGTTTCACCGCGAAAGACAATTCATTTGCCCGCCGATCCGGAACCGATCTAAAATATGACTCGGATGCGACTTCATGATAAAGAGGATTTCTGAATCAATCCTAACTTGAATCCTTCGCCGATCACTCGGCGCGGAACGAAACTCCTTGAGAGAGGGACGCGTCTTGGAGTTTGAGATTGTGGCATCTCAAACCTCGAGACGACGTCCCCGCTCTCTTGATCAAA
>JAKBCQ010000462.1 GCA_021807585.1 Planctomycetota bacterium
CGCAAAGTTCCATAAGTGGTGACGATGAGATCATATTGTGAGAACTGCTCGCGCAACGGGCGCCGCGCAGTCCCGGTGTAATCGAGCACGCGGAGCCTGGGAGTGAATCGCTCGGCCTCCTGCAGCCAGTTGAACACGAGCGAACGAGGGACGACGATGAGCGAAGGCCCTTTGATCTTGCGCCGCGCCCGCCTGCTTTGTAACAACGCCAAAACCTGTACGGTTTTACCCAGCCCCATGTCGTCCGCGAGAATCCCGCCGAATTCGAATTTCGTCAGATATTCGAGCCAGCCGAGCCCCTCGCATTGATACGGCCGGAGTTCGCCCTGGAAGCCAGGAGGCGCCTCGGCGGGCTGAACGCCGTCGAACGAGTTGAGCGACGATCGGACCGCCTGAAAGCCCGCGTCGCACGTGATTTGAGGCTGGGCCGCGAGGAGCGCGTCGACAAGCCCCGCCTGAGCCCTGCCGAACCGCACGCTGCCGTCCTCGGTCACGCCGAGCTCGGCGAGCATGCCGTATTTCTTCAGCCAGTCTTCGGGGAGCATGCCGACCGAACCGTCTCCCAGATTGATCATCGTTTCGCCGTTGCTCGCCGCCGCCAGAAGATCGGGGAGCGAAACGCGTTGGCCGCCGAAATCGATCCCGCCGCCAAGCTCGAACCAGTCGATTCCCGTCGTCACCGCGAGCTTGAATTCGCCGGGAGGGCGGATCAGCCGCCCCTCGGCCTCAACCATCCAGCCCACCGCGACCAAATCGCGAGTGATCTGCGAAACGCGTTTGGGGGCGATTTCGAGCGTACCGGGATCGACGCGGTAATCTTTCGTCTCCCGAAATCCAAGCCGAACCAACTGCACCGCGGCCTCGTGCTCGGCCTGCGGATCGCGGTGGATCACGCGATTATGATCGGATTGGACCGTCAACGTTCCGGCGGGAAAAAAGCCGACACGGGCGCCGTCGTAATCGAACGAAAGCTCGGCCATCACGCGATCGATCCCCCAATTCTGCGGCGGGGTGCGGAGCGTGAGGCACGGCTTGGGATCGATCCTGATCTCATCAAGCTGAAGCGATTCGAGAATGCGATGGGGAGGCGCGATCGCCTCCGACAACAGTTGCGTAAGCATCGCGTCCTGTTGATTTTCGGGGACGACGATCTCTTTTTCGGTGCGCAGCCGCGAGACCCACGCCGACGCTCCGCCGTCGTCGAAGCGCGCGGCTCGACCGCTTCCCATAACGAGAATCTGAGGCAAAACGAGGAGCGGCTCGACCAAATCCATCCGTGAATCGCGCCGGTGCAGTGAACCCCGCCAGGCGAATCGCTTGCCGCCGGCATCGCTCCGGATATCGACACGAAACCGCCAGGGAGGGCCTTCGTCCCAATGGAGCGGAGGAGGATCTTCCTCGGATTCGGCGCGGCGGACTCTCATCCTTCCCGTCAAACACAACGCGCGGAGGATCTCGGCGTGATGTTCGGGATTGATCACGAAACGATTCTTGCGACCGGTGTTCGTTTGACCTCCCGCAAGAGCCGGCAACGGGACGTTGGGAGGAAGCGATCCCGCCGGATTTTGCGAATGCGATACGGGCGCCGCCGAAGCGACCGTCGGTTCGGATTGCGCGTCGCGGAGAACCCGCAACAGGTCCGAATCCTCGATCTCAAGGCGATGGCTGGGATGATTCCGATGCGCCGGACCGGGAGGCCACCACGGTTGATACGGTCCCCACTCGCCCGTCCGCCGCTGCACCCGACGCAACGGCTCGATCACCACCTGATTCATCGCCGCCGAAGCGGGTAAGTCCAGCACAAACATCAACAGACGTTTTGATTGAACACGGACCGTCGGCCGCGATTGCGGCCGCGACGGACCTTTCTGAACCCGTCCGACGATATCACGCGGCGACGGCGAGCGCGGCCGTTGATACGACGACGGGGGAATCGCATCGGACGAATTCCCGTTGTAATTGCCGTAATTGGCGGGGTAATACCCCGGCCGCGGGCGATTCCAACCGGGGGGAATGTGGCCCACCGAGGGATCGACGGGCTGCGATTCGGCGGTCGGCGGCGGCGCAACCGAGTCGGGGGTCGCGGGAACGTGCGGAACGAGCTTGATCGGCCGAGTCGGCGAAGGTGGTTGCAAAAGCGTTCGCGCGTCGGCGGCGAGAATCGTCGCCCACAAATGTTTGCAAGGCTTTCCCTGAGGCCTGAAAAACGGGCACGTGCACGAAGCGTGAAGCTTAAACCCGCGAAGCTTGAGCCGGACGCGATACCAATCTTGATCCTGTCCCCGAACCCGGGCCCGGATTTCGCCGCCGTCCCGTCCCTCCGCGGTGATGATCACACGCCCCTCGCCGAAATAGGCTTGACCGCGGGCGCGGGTCGAATCGCGAAAGGCGCGTGCAATGCGTTGAGCAATCGCCATCAGCTTACTCGTTATGACTCAAAGACTTCTCGGAAATTCAACGATTCTTACTAACTTACGCGAACAGATTATGATCCCGAAATGACGATCGCGTCGCGGTCGGACGCGGCTTTCGCCTGTCGGCGACCGCGCCCGGTCGGCGATCGGTCGAGGTCGCCGCCCAATCACGGGTTCGTCGACGCGGGTCGGGTCGGGTCTTATCCTCGGGGTCGTCGGGTCTCGCTAAGATTCTCCGCTATTCACACGTTTCTTCGTTTCGTATCGCTCGGGGCTTGGCGATTGAATCGGCCGTCGTCAAACGTCGAGGTTCTTCACTTCGAGCGCGTGTTTTTCGATAAATTCGCGGCGGGGTTCGACGTCGTCCCCCATCAGCGTGGTGAAAAGGTCGTTCGCCGCGGCGACGTCGTCGAGCCTGACCTGGAGCAAGGTGCGCCTGGCGGGATCCATCGTCGTTTCCCAAAGCTGCTCGGCGTCC
Organism: Planctomycetota bacterium; assembly: GCA_021807585.1. Classification (GTDB taxonomy): domain Bacteria; phylum Planctomycetota; class Planctomycetia; order Isosphaerales; family Isosphaeraceae; genus JAKBCQ01. Next base: position 2,893 of record JAKBCQ010000462.1, read on the forward strand.
ATCTCTCCCAACCCTTTGAAACGGGTGATTTTCATCCCTTTTTCGCCGAGCCGGCGAACCGTCGGGAGGAGTTCGTGAAGGTCGAGGATCGGGTGCGATTCGCCTTCGCGCTTGATGATAAATCGAGGAGGGGATTCGTCTCCCGTCACTTCAATCGGCAATAACGCCTCGGCACGGAGGCCGAATTCATCGCGCAGGCGAGTAAGCCACTTGTTCACGCCTCGAATCTCGTGGAGTTCTTCAACATGCGCGGGTTCGACCGCGACCGGAGTGTCGACCGGGGTCGACTGCGGCGAATCGCTTGACGTCGGCTCAGAGTCGGAGGCGATCGTTTCGGAAGCGACGGCTTTCCGCGCTTCACCGCGCCGAGTTCGGTAAGCCGCGAGTTCCTCGCTCGAATACAGCCACGCGTCTTCCCCCGCCGCGTGCGCATGAAACAGCGGCAACAGCCCCGCGTGCGGATTGCGACGCGGATCGGTTTCGGGATGAACCTTGGAAAGCAGCTCACGCAACGGGATATTTCTTCGACCGAAGGCGCGCAACGCCTGTTCGAGCCCCGAGGCGATCTCGACCAACGACTTGAGACCCTCCCCCTCGATCAGAGCCGCGTCGGTCCGCCCCGAAATCTCGAGCGAAGCACCCGCGAGCCCCGAATCGACGACGATCGCGTGCATCCGATGATCGCTCTGAACATACCGCCGCTCTTTCTTTTGTGTGATCATATAAAGAGGCGGCTGAGCGACATAGAGATGCCCCTCGGCGACGAGCCTGGGCATCTGCCGGTAGAAGAAAGTCATCAAGAGGGTGCGGATGTGCGAGCCGTCGACGTCGGCGTCGCTCATCATCACGATCTTGCCGTAGCGTCGTTTGGCGGGATCTTCCTCTTCGCCGATTCCGGCGCCGACCGCGGTGATGATGTTGCGGATCTCGTCGTTCCCCAGCACGCGATCGAGCCTGGCGCGTTCGACGTTGAGGATCTTGCCGCGCATCGGCAGAATCGCCTGATACAACCGATCGCGGCCCCCTTCGGCGGTTCCTCCCGCGGAATCTCCCTCGACCAGGAAAAGCTCGCTCGAATCTTGATCGTGCGTCGTGCAGTCCATCAATTTGCCGGGGAGGCCTCCCCCCGACAAAACCCCCTTGCGGTTGCGTA
>JAKBCQ010000463.1 GCA_021807585.1 Planctomycetota bacterium
CGGGGTCGTCTTTCTTCACCAGTTCGCTTTTCAACACCTTGACGAGCTCTCCCAGCAAATTCGAGTTTTCCGCCAAAGAGGCGTCGTTTTGGATCAGCGTGGCGAGCTCGAACGCGGCGCGGAAACGCTGCCGAGATACGGTGTTGTCGCGAATCGTCCGTACGTACTCGACCGCGGTTTGCTCGCCTCCCGCCAGCCGGCCGAACGGCAGGTAAACGAGCAAACCGCCGACGACCAAAACCCCGACGATCACGAGCGGAATAATAAACAATTGCACAACAAGCCCCGCCGACGGAGGCTCGACCGGAGGAAGATCGACGGGTGAACCGACAGGAGATTCTTGAAGATTCCAACCCGATTCCACAGATTCCGACTTCATAATATCATCACTCGTAAATTAAATTTCCAAGGCGGATCGCCTCGCCGCGATCATCGCCGCCTCGACCGCTGAAACAGGATCGACCTCGCCGCGATTCGTTCGCGTCATTATAGCGAATCGGCGCGGCTTGCGGCGGGGGAGTTCGCCTTGGACGACACGATACGACTCGCTTCCGCCTCGATTGTACACGAATCGCCGATCGGCCGAAGCCGGCGATCGCGTATCGTCGCTCTTTAGCACCCGAGCGGTTTACGGATTATTTTGATGGATTTCGGGGCGACCTGGAACCGAGCCCCGGCCATAGCCAATAAACAGGTACGCCGATCAGCACGCAGGCGAGAGCGCATAACGACGGGATCGGTTTCATCGCAAACGCCGCGGCGGTGAGCATCGCGGTGACGATGAGATAAATCGCGGGAGTGACGGGATACCCGGGCGCGCGGAACGGCCGCGGTAGATCGGGACGTCGGTATCTTAGCACATAAACCGACGAGATCGTAAGCATCGAGAAAATCGCCAAGCCGACGCTCGCGTATTCAAGGATCGTTTCGAAAGGGGCGACCCAAAGGAGAAAAATCGACCAGGTCGATTGGATCGCGGTCGCGATCGCGGGGGTTCGGGCGCGTTTTGTAAGCCGAGCCGCGACCGACGGAAATTGCCCTTCCCGCGCCATCGCGTAGAGCACCCGCGGACCCGTTAACACGTATGCACTTAAAGAAGAGTAAAGCATCAAACCGATCGCGACCGAGAGAGGATCGCCGATCTTTTTGCCGTATAAAGAAGTTGCGGCGAGGCCCGCGATCTCGGCGACTTTTTCGGGCCCGAACGCGACGATGTCGCTCGCCGAAAAAGCCGTCGCGTAAACGAGATTGATCGCGAGATAAAGAAGCGCCACCCCCGCGGTCCCGCCGATCAGAGCGAGGGGAAGATTGCGCTTCGGGTTCTTGATCTCGCCCGCGATATATGCCGCGGTGTTCCATCCCGTGTAGGCGTAAGAAACATAAACAAGCGAAAACAGCATTGCCATTAACAGTTGAGAATCGATCGGCGGACGATCGGCGAGATGCGAAACGCCGCGGCGCCCCGCGATCAGGCCGAATACGACGTAAAGGATCAAGAGCCCGAGTTTGACGATCGTCGACAACGCCTGGGCGCGGACGCTGAGCGTTCTTCCCAATACATGAATAACCGCAAACGCGATGATCGAAACCGTCGCGAGCGCGTTGATCGCGTAGGGAAGCATCGACGGGCGGATCGCGAACGGCGCAAGGACATACCGCGCCGAGGCCGACGCCGCGATCGCGATCGGCCCGCCGAAACCGATCAAAAACGAAACCCACCCCGAAAGAAACGCGGCGAACGGTCCGTACGCCTCCCGGAGGAAAACATAATCTCCCCCCGATCGCGGCAGCGAGGCGCCCAGCTCGGCCGCGGCGAAGGCGCCGCACAACGCGACGATCCCTCCCACAACCCATAAAAACAACATCAATTGATTACTGCGAACTGAAAGGACGGTGTAGCCCGACATCGTCAGAACGCCCGTCCCCACCATTCCCGCGACGACGACCCACGTCGCCGTCGCCAAGCCGTAGCTCGCGGGAGGGTCGGACTCGGCGCGTTCCGAATCGGACGTTTCGGTCGTCGCGCCGCTCAACGCTCGGCGCCCGCTGAAGCCCCCTTCGAGGCGGGAGCATCCACCCCCTTGGCGACCTTCTTAAACCGAAACATAAACGTTTCCTTCAGCTTGATCTCGGGCTCGATCGGCGCCTTCGCGAACCCCGCCGCGACGATCTCCTTGGCAAAAACGTCTTTACTCGCGCGAATATGCTTGAGCACGAATTCGCTGCTCTTCCCTTCAATCCGATCAAAATCAATAATGAACAACTCTCCACCGTCTCGCAGCGCCTCATGCAAAGTCGCCAACTCTTTGTCGGGATGTTCAAAGTGGTGGTATACATCACAAATGAACACACGATCGACCGAGTTCGGCGGCAGATTGGCCGAATTCTGATCGGCCTTGATCGTCGTGATCCGATCTTCGAGCCCCATCTTTTTGGACTGTTCGTCGATATGCTTGAGGAACGTCGGCGAAACATCGACCGCGTACACTTTTCCCTTGGCGCCGACGCGTTCGGCGAAGAGCCGCGAGTAAAAGCCGGTCCCCGCGCCGATGTCCGCGATCCCCATTCCCGGCTTAAGCCCGAGCGCGTCGGCGATTTCCTTGCGCCTCGCGTAAACCTCGCGCGTTTCGTTCTCGAACCGCTTGGTGAACGACTTCACATCGGGGTTCTTGAACTGGTCGTTGATGCCCTCTTTTTTCTTCTTCACGCGATCGGCTTTTTTCTCTTCGACGGCCTGGCGAGCCTGAAGCGAAAAGCCCGCGGCGACGAACATCGTGAACGTCATCGAAACGAGCAAAATCGAGGCGGATTTCAGCTTTTGTAAAATCATCGATTCCCTCCCGCGTCGAAGCGGTTCGGATGGAGCACTTTGTTGGATCGAGCGACGACCGATTACCTGATTTACCAGCGCCGATCACGCGAGCCAAGGCCGCTGTTTCCCATCGGAACAGAAATAGCTCTCTCATTTGGTCGTGATTCCGTAAGGATGATCCCGCAGGCTTGGCTCCCAAACGACGCGTTCCGTCGATCGTTCTCGACCCCCTCGAATCGATTCGATTGAACGCCGTTCGCGGCTTTGTTAGCTTAAGGTCGGTCGATTTTCCCACCGCCGAATTCGGATGATTTGAGGCGACGATGAGGCGCATTCTGCGATATCTGATCGAAACCCTCGGGTCGGGGGGCGAGGCGATCCATTGCCAGGTCGTCGCGACGCGCGGATCGACCCCGCAAAAAGCGGGCGCCGCGATGATCGTCGATCCCATGGGCGGTCAGATCGGCACGCTCGGCGGCGGTTGTGTTGAAAACGAGGTGAAGCTCGCGGCGATTCGCAGGCTCGGCGAGCCCGGCGCCGAGCTTCATGTGCATATCCTAGATCATGATTATGCGTGGGCCGACGGGCTGATCTGCGGCGGTCGGATGGAGATTCTTACCGAATCGCTCGTCGGTCGCGAACCGATCGCCTACTATCAAGCGCAACTCGAGCTGATCGAAGCGGGAGAAGGATATACCGAGGCGGTCGTCTTGGATCCCGCCAAAGCGAAGCTTGAAGTTCCCCTGGGAACGCGCTATCTCTTCGACTCGAACGGCGCCTTTGTGGCGGCGCTGCCGAAACTAAGCGGCGTCGACGCGATTGCTCGACGGCTCGAGCCGCTCGAAAACCGCCCCAAGGTTTCGGTTCGCGACGGAATCGCGTTCCTTCCCGAACCGCCGCGGGTTCGGATGATCGTCATCGGCGCGGGGCACGTGGGGCAGGCGGTCGCGGGGCTCGCGGCGCAGGCCGATTTCGACGTCTGGGTCGTCGACGATCGCGCCCAGTACGCCAACGCCGAGCGATTCCCCGACGCCAAAAAGATTATCGTCGGTCCATTTGAAGATGTTCTTCCGAAACTCGACATTAATCCTCATACCTATGTACTTGTCGTAACGAGAGGTCACGGGCACGATCAGGAGGCGATCTTCCACACCGCGCCCACGCGGGCGGCTTATGTGGGGCTGATCGGCAGCAAGAGGAAGATCCGGCTCATTTTCGACGGGCTCCGCGA
>JAKBCQ010000464.1 GCA_021807585.1 Planctomycetota bacterium
CCCGTCGACCAAAAAAAAGACGGATCCATATTAAAATCTTGTCGATATAGATCGATTCCTTGTGAATGGATCAGGCCGTCGACACGGTCGATCAGCCATTTCAAGGCGTCGGGATTTCCTAAATTAAACAATCGCCAATCGTTCTGATACGCCAATCCCGCGGGCAAACCGCTCGGCGAAAGGAGCCATTCGGGGCGCGTCTCGAATAATTCGCTTTTTTTGGTGACGCGTTCGGGTTCGAACCAAACGATGCTCCGCACTCCTTTTTCACGACCGTGATCGGTGATCGCTCGCAACCCATGGGGAAAACGCTTGGGGTCGACCTCCCACGTTCCGGTGTTCACCCAGGTACCGTCGTTCTTGTACCAACCCGCGTCCATCCACCAATAATCAATCTTGAGTTTTTCTTCGAGATAACGATCGATAAAGAGTTTTTGATTATCTTCGTTCGCGCCGATCATCTCGCCGAACTGGTGCGAGCTGCAGGCGACGAGCTGGGGGGGAGGAAGCTCGCCGCGGGGCCTGGGAAGATTGTATTCGAGCATCCAGCGCCGCCAGGTATTGTGCGACCGAATCCGGTCTCCCTTCCAGAACAAGAGCGCGACGAGCGGGGTGCGAACTTCCTCGCCCGGAAGCAATTTCAAATGCGTGATTTCTTGACCTGCAAGAACATGAACTGTTTTTGATATATCGCATTCCCACGACGACGTCCACTGTCCCGGCCAGCCGACGGCGATGATGACTCCTCCGCCGGCTCCTTCGAGGTTGAAATACGGCAGATTGGTATTGCAGGGACGTCCGCCGGTCGTGCCGATATGAATCGTCTCTCCCGGCGGGATTGGACTTGGTCGCGGATGATAATCGTCGAGTTCCGCCGGGCTCCCTTTGAAAGAGTGGAGGATCGGGTTCGAAGCGGTTGTGGCGCCGGGCGAGGTAAGCCGCGTATCCAACGCCTGGATCGACTCCAGGATCGGCGTATCGGTCTTTCCTTCGTTTTTGAAAGTCACGGTCCATTCGACGACAGGATATTTTTCATACAAGATACCTTTCATTCGAATGACGAGACCGGTTCGGGGATCGTTCCAGGTCGACTCGTATTGAACGCGTCCCTCGTCGAGATTTCTTTTTGTCCTTTGATATTTCCAATTCTTCATTAAATCGCGTGAAGGTTTCTGGTCGTAAATGAACGAGAAGGGGATCGCGGTCGAGGCGTCGGTCGCGGTCGTGGGTTCGAGAAATTGCGCGGGGGGGCGAGCCTCGTCGGCGGCTTCGGCTTTTGCGTCGTCTCGCGCGAAGGCCGCCGAGCAGGCGCAATAGACGAGGAGGATCGCGGCGACGATTCGAATTCTCGAAAGAACGTCAAAAGGCGGGCTCATCGGTTATCCTTAAGTTCAAATACTCGAGTGAGATGTTCATTTGCCGATTTATACCGCGATCGCCCCGCCGCCTTGAGATTGATCAGACGGATAGGGTCCAAGTTCGAGGCGATCGCGCGTTTTTGATCGGATCAATACGAGCCTTGATCGATCACCTCGCCGCCGTTGGCGGTCGCCAGGGCGTACCAGGTGACGTAGTTGACGCTGTTCTTGATGAAGTGGACCGATCCATCGGCCATCGCGACGTTGACCCCTCCCGGGTGGAGCGAGCTGGCGCCGACCATCGTCGACCAACTCGGCGACGCCCATCCATAGGTATAAATGCATGCACGTCTATTGGGAAGTTGCGTATGAGAATATGCGGTCTGGTCTCCCTGAATCCATTGCTGACCTTTCCATCCGGTGTAGAAGGTGAGCGCCGAATTCGAGCAAAGCTGGGCGTTGTAATAATCGGGATAAGGATTGACGCCGATGCTTGGATTGACACCGACGGGATAGATGTTGGGTCCGGTGAAGACGGTCCCGAGAAAATCGTTGGTTGGAGGGGGCGCGGCGGGTCCCTTGACAAATTCGCTATAGATGACGGTGCTGCTCATCCCGTCGGTGAATGTCGCGGGAGAGACGGTCTGGCCCCATCCAAGGATGTATGCGGGACCATTCATCACCGAAAAACTCATGACTCTGGGGCCGAGGCCGATGTTCGTGCAGTAATTGAACGCGGCGAAATTCTTTTGAACGGGGGGAATGCCGAAAGACATCGGCGGGCATCCCGAACAACTGAAAGCCGAAGCGCCCGGCCATGGATCTGAAGGGCAGAGAAACGTTTGAATGGTCGTGGTGATGGCGGTCGCCTGGATAGCCGCGGAACTGAACGGCACGCCTTGCCATCCTCCGCTCGTTCCATATACGCCGATCATCATGTTGATCGAGTTGTAGACCGGAGTTTGGTCGAGGTATGGGAGAAGCCTAGCGAATGCTGAAATGTTCGGAGCGACACTGTTCGGCCCCGAAGTATTGATTCCGTAGACTGCCAAGGGAGAACCGTCGGTCGGCGGAAGAACGTTGTTCGTCGAGACGTAATTGGCGACGGCGAGGCCGATTTGCTTGAGGTTGTTTGTGCATTGGGCGCGGCGAGCCGCCTCGCGCGCTTGTTGCACCGCGGGCAATAGAAGAGCGATCAGTACCGCGATGATCGCGATGACGACCAATAACTCGATCAGTGTGAAACCGCGATGAAGACGACGCATGGAGAGAACTCCTCGTTAATAAAGAATATCGTATCCGGGAGCGCATCCTCGATTTGAAATCAATGATCAACTTGCAAATCAGATAATAATATCTTCATTGCATTGAAATGTTATTTGTCGATGCGAATTCTGAAACGAGCCGCTTCGGTCGTTTCGAATGCATCGATCGCCGCGACGACGAATGGCGAGCGATTATTTTTTGAGATCCTCCGGTTTGACGAGAGCTTTTGCCACACCTTGAGCGTTCTTGACTCCTTTCATCGCGGCCAATCCTTTGTTTTGTCGATCTTGATATTCTTGAAAGGATTTGGGCGTATCGGGTGCGATGACGACCTTCGCGTCGTCTCCTTTGGGAGAATTCGCGGTCCCCGAATCGCATCCAAGATAGGGAATGAACGCGAGAACCGTCGTCGTTTCCAGCAATCGCCGCTTCATCGACCTCATATTGATCAACCTCCCTTCCCTCATAAAATGATGAAATGAAAATAACTTGATATCTTTCTATTCCGATTCGGATTCGTGTTGATTCGTTTCGTCGACGGACTCCTCCAACTTGAGCAAGGCCTTGACGACGTTGAGTGGAAATTCGATTCCGTCGCCCCCTCCCTCCTCGGCCTCGAGACTGCGTCGCTCCCAATCGAACGCCTTGAGGTGATATTCCATCGCCCACTCGATATGTCGACGCATCGCGTCGCTCGCGGCGACGCCGTCGCGGGCGCGAATCGCCGCGAGGATTCGCCGATGATCGTTGCGGATCCGGTCCAACCGCTCGAGATAAGGGGTCGAAGGGAGGTTGGAGCGTCTGCGAAGAATGCGCGTCAACAAATGAAGATCGCGGACGACGCCGACCAACTGCACGTTCTTGGCCGCCTTAATGATTTTGAGATGAAAGGACATATCGAGAACGTTGAGATGATCGCTCCAAGGGCTTATAGGCTCTTCAATCCCTTGCTCGCGAAGGCGGATGCAAACCGCGTCGTAGCCTTCGCAATCTTGATCCAGAGCCGCGAGTTCTTTATCGGTGACGCGTTGCGCCGCCATCACGACCGCGCCGCATTCGAGGATCTCACGCAGCTCGAAACATTCCTCGAGATCGCGGCGGTTGAGCGTGCGAACGCGCGGACCCTGACCCGGAAGCTGCTCGACGAGGCCTTTCGTCTCGAGCTGAACGATCGCCTCGCGGACGGGAGTTCTGCTAATCCCCATCTCGCGCGAAATCTCGACGTCGGAGATCCGCGCCCCCTCCTGAATCTCCCCCATCAGCATGCGTTCACGAATATACTCAAATGCGCGCGACTTAAGCGTTTTAGACATCGGACCTGAAACCTCGCGAAGAAAGCCGCGCCCAGAAGGCGCCCGAAGCGTGCAATCTTGACCTTGGATTTCGTGGAGTATACAACGTATTCAAGACGGGATCA
>JAKBCQ010000465.1 GCA_021807585.1 Planctomycetota bacterium
TTCCCCTACTGTCGCGACTTCGTCTCCCGTCATTTTTTTCGGCCCGCGCGCGAAGTCGAGCCGAACGAGCCGATACGGCTCGACCTCCCAAACCGTCGCGACGCCCGTCGAGTCGTAACCGATCAGCGTCTTACCGCCGTCTACGAACGTGAGCGCTCTGATATCTTGTAATATTGATTCTTTATATATTTTTGAATAAAATTGTGTTTCCAGCAGCGTGATCGATCGGTCGGGTTCGACGCAAACGAGAGAACGACCGTCGGGAGAGAACGCGGGGCGAACGTCTTTGCGGATTTTGATTCCTCGTGCGGGGCGCGCGATTCGGTCCAGCCGTCCCCACGCGAATTGGAAAACTCCGGTCGGAGCGACGGGACCCGAGCGATAATCGTCAAAGAATTGACGCGCGTTACGAACGTCGCCGTGACGCCAATGTTGATACGCGAGCCTGATCCCCGAGATTTGCGCGAGTTCGCGCGCCTTGCGTTCGTTGCGCTCGGCGGCTTTCCGCGCCGTTTCGGCCGAGCTTCGTTCGTTTTCTTTGAGGTTGCGTTCCTTAAGGGTTTCACGAAGCGCGAGCGAAACGACGACGATCGCGACGATGAGGGTGACGAAGAGCCCGCCGGCGAGCGTCGACAACACGGGTTCTCGACGAGCCCACATCGACACGCGAGTCGGCCAAGATACGGCGCGGGCTCGGATCGGCCTTCCCTCGATGAATCGTTTGAGATCGTCGGCGAGTTCGCCGGCGGATGCGTAGCGACGCCTGGGATCGCGTTCCATCGCCTTGTAACGGATCACTTCGAGGTCGCGGGGAATCGCGGGATTGAACTTTGTCGGCGGAGTCGGTTCGCGGTCGGCGACAAGGCGGATCGTGCTCGAAGGATTGCCACCGTCGAACGGCGGTTTGCCCGCGAGGAGCGCGTATAAAATCGCTCCTATTCCGTAAATATCGGTAAGTTTCGATATCGCCTCTTTCTCGCCCAGCGCCTGTTCGGGAGACATATAAGAAGGTGTTCCCAAAATCGTCCCCGTCGCCGTTAAATCGCTTTCCTCGTCGATTCGCTTCGCCAGACCAAAATCACATACGTATACTTTATGATTTTTATCGACCATGATGTTCGAAGGTTTTAAATCGCGATGGAGGACGCCTCGTTCGTGCGCATGGCGGATCGCGTCGGCGATCTGAAGGACGATGCGCGCGGCGAGAACGGGATCGTTTTGGAACTCTCGAAGGCGAAGATTGAGGTTTTTTCCCTCGACGAACCTCATCGTGTAATATAAATTATTATCAAGTTTTTTATAATCATATATTTCGATGATATTCGGGTGATCCAAACCGGTAATGAGTTTGAATTCGTTCTCGAGCCGCGCCAGGGTCTCGTCGTCGACGCGGCCGAGTTGAAGCGTCTTGAGCGCGACGACGCGTCTCGTCTCGTCGTGCCGCGCCTTGTAGACGTCTCCCGATCCTCCCGAACCGATCAGATCGATCAACGTATACCCGGAGATTTTACGAAGGACGGCGCTCGCTTCGCGGCGACCGTTCGAGACCGCGAGCAACCGGCCGAAATCCTCGTTCTCGAAGTGATCGCGCAACACTTCGGCGTGCTCGGGATGCCGACGAAGCGTCTCTTCGCGAATCTCCTCCAAGTCCGCGGAGTTCGTTCGCTCGAGTTCCAGATAGTAATTATATATTATTGACGATATGCTATTTGGGTCGGGCGGATCGTGCTCCATCGTCTCACTCCTTGGTTTTCAAGAGTTCGCGAAGCCGAGCGAGACCTCTGTAAACAAGCGCCGACGCCGCCTTCCCCGAGCACCCCATCTCGGCGCCGACGTCGGAGAATTTGAGGCCGTTCCAGAATCGGAGGATGATCGCCATGCTTTCGCGTTCGTCAAGAGTCGCAAGACACGTGACGAGCCTCGATTTATCCTCCTCGACAATCGCCTTGCGGCCGGGAGTCGACGAATCCTCGGTCAGCACGCGATCGATCAGCGACACCGATTCGTCAAGGCTCTTCTTAATAAATCCATTACGACTCGCGCGTTGAAATCGTCGAATCTTGTCGTAAAACTCGTTCAGAAGAATCGTCCGCAACCACGCCGATAAAGACTCCGTGTCGTCTCCCCGGAATTGATGAAAGTTTTTGATCGCGAGCACCATCGTCGTCTGAACGAGATCCTCGGGATCGATTTGATCGCGTATCTTTTGCTTGACCAACAAAACACGCGCCAGAAGAATCAGTTCGCCTCGATGATCTTCGATGCGTTCGTGATTCGCCATTCCCGTCCCTCCCCGCATCATCGTGGTTGAAGACGCCATTGTCAGATACAGTGATGCTTAACTAGCGATACGACTTCGTTCGGCTTCGAATTCGTGACGTCGCACGCCGATTCAAACGCGGGGCGCGGAGAACGATAGCATCGATCGAAGACGGGGGGGGAATTGTGCTCGTCGATCGTGCATCAGAATCGGAATCGTTGCAAAAGGCTACGGAAAGTGATCCTCTGCGTTCCGCTCCAACTGATCCGTCCTCTCACCGTATATGCTAAAATACAAGACGTGCCGCGCGTGTCAAGAACCCGCCGGAAAACGAACGTTCCAGGCCGGCTCGCCGACCAATCGAATCGCTTAAATTACAATCTTTTATGTGTTGATTGAAATAACGACGTTTACAGCGTGTTTTTTCGGTTTTAACTGATAGCTTTCCGCCACGACGGCCGCGAACGGAGGCGCCCTTGAAACGTATGGACGCGCCAGGCGTCGGGGCGACCAAAACGGTCGTCCCACGACCGAGCGCGATCGCGGTGCGACACGTCGCCGCGATCCGCCGCGATTCCCGGAGCATCGCCTTCGATCCATCAAATCCCTGTGGACGTTCGTCGAGTGGAGGGCGCGATGCCGCGCTCGATCGACGTGCACAACCCCCGCGGATTCCTCGACAAGCGATTCTTCAATCGCCTCGTAAACGGATGATGATTCTTGCGAATTCTCAACCGTTTCGACTTCGATGAAGGTCGTTTCTTGGTGATCTTCCGCGGTATTCCGTTCCACCTCTCCCGGTTCCACGAGCGGAGATTCTTCGATCGAATGCGTTTTCTCGACCGATTCGGCGACCGGAACGTCGCAAGCGACTTCGGTCGTCTCCTCGACGGTTCGCGATTCTTCGCCTTCCGCTTTGTCGTTGAACGCCGTATCGATCCCATATTCCTCGATATCCGACGCGTCGACCTCGTCGCCGAGATCGATCGCGGCGTCGATCGCTTGGAATTCGGAATCGAGCGGATCGTCGATTACGACTTGAGGGAATGTTTCCTCAGAGCCTGCGCACGCGATCTCGGTTTCGGCGGCGATCGATTCGATTTCGTAGGCGTTCGTATTCCGATACTCGTCGGCGGTCGGTCGACCTGGATCGGCGACCTCCGGACGAACGGAGTCGATCGAACGCTCGTAAATCGGCTCAAACTCTTTCGATACCGATATGACGTTATCATCACCCGAGAGAGCTTCGAACGGAGCTTCGTTTGAGGAAATCGGCGGTTCGACCGCGAGATCGATCGGCTCGGCGACCGTCGGTTCGATCGATTCCCCGACGGCTGGATCGTCGTCGGCCGCGATCGACGCGTCTCCCGATCCGACGATCGACATATCGACCGTGACCGCGTCTTGGTGAACCGCGGCGACGGCTTCACCTAAAGCCGGCTCGACCGACGCCGCCGGATCGTCGCCGGCGACGTCTTCGATCGCCTCCCGCGGCGATTCGACGTCGATCGAACCCGCTTGCAAGCCGATTTCCTCGTGTTCGCTTTGAATATCGCTTAAGTATTGATCTTCTTGTGTATCTGAACCGCCGCGATCGTCGACGGACTCGACCCGGTCGGTTTCCGGAATCGATTCGACAGGGCCGCTAACCGCGAGATCGTCGTCGTCGACCGGGGCTTCGGTTTCATCCAGTTTCTTAAGCGCACTGATATCAATGGATTTATGAGATTCGCTTGTTTCGTTCGGCGTCGGCGTGAGGAACGGAGCCGAGTCGGATTCCG
>JAKBCQ010000466.1 GCA_021807585.1 Planctomycetota bacterium
TTTATCACGCAACATTAACAAACGTTTTGATGAATTGAGCAAGGTACGGGGCGCGCCGGTGTTCGTGGGGGGACGCGGGATATTGAATCATCAGAAGGCGGCGCGTCGTCGCGGTTTGATTCCGCTTTCGGGTCCAATCGATTTGGTTGTGAAGGAGTTGATCGCAACGTATGATCGTGGGAAGTGTCGCGCCGGATCGGATTGAGGCGAGTCGTTTTGATGAGGGAACGAAACGGCGGCGTCTTCATCGGAGGATGAGGAGCGCCGCCGGATCGTGAAGGAGGGGTTGAATCCTCCGCGCGAAGAGTCGACGAGATCGAGGCGATTCGTGACCCATCGGTTTGAGTTAATATTGTCCGGTCGCCTTGGCGGGCGCCTGGAGCGCGGGCAAGGCTTTGGCCGGGGCTTGCGCCGCGGGGACGACCTTGGCGGGCGCCTGGGGAGCGGGCATCACTTTGGCGGGCGCCGGCGCGGGCATTTGCTTGGCCGGAGCGGGCGCCATTTTGGCCGGCGCCTGGGGCGCGGGAGCGACCTTGGCGGGGGCCTGGGGAGCGGGCATCACTTTGGCGGGCGCCGGCATTTGTTTCGCCGGAGCGGGCGCCATTTTGGCCGGAGCCTGAGGAGCGGGCATCACCTTGGCGGGCGCCGGCATTTGTTTCGCCGGAGCGGGCGCCATTTTGGCCGGAGCCTGGGGCGCGGGCATCACTTTAGCGGGCGCCGGCATTTGTTTCGCCGGAGCGGGCAAAGCCTTGGCGGGAGCGGGGAGCGCCTTCCCGGGCGCCTGGGGAGCGGGCATCACCTTGCCGGGCGCCTGAGGCGTGGCGTACGTCTTGTGGAGCCCAATTCCCGTGCCGCTCATTGCGATCATCAAAACCAGACTGGTCATCGCGAGGTCCTCTATTTCGTTGAAAGGTTGTTATGGCCTTACATGTAAATCCGTTTGGCCGGACAACCCCCTCTGGGCCGGGCGGGCAGTCGCTTGCGCGACGTCCGAATGCCGGCGCCGCCGTCCGTGACGGGTCGACCGAATTGTCGGTAACCGACCCCCCTTCGTGTGGTATCGGGTCCCGTCACCCGCGCAAGGGAACCGAACCAAACCGCCCTCCCGGCGTCAGCGACGCGAATCCGTGCGCGTTCTTGACGAACGTCCATGGATTTCCACCCCAGGGGTGGTCAACGCTATTCATCGGCAGCAACGCCCAAACGGCTTATTGAAAATAGGAAAAATCCAAGCGACTAGGCAATCTGCGGGTTGTGCGAATTATTTGGAACAACCAAGCGAGCGGCTGGAAGTCGTCGTCTTTTCATCCAACATGGGTCGTCGCCGTGCCGAACAAAGACTTCCGTGGCAACCCGCATGTCCGGCGCCGACCTGGTTCGTTTCTCAGTGGGAACCGGGTTGATCCGGCGATGTGGTGATGAGTATGAGATTACTCGGAGGCGGCATGAGCAACGGCAACAGAGTCAGCGGCTTGATGATCTGCTTTACGATTGTGTCGACCGCGTTCGCGACGTCGCGAGCCGCGGGGGACGATGCAATTACACGCGTTCCCTTAGGGGGAACGCTTACGGCGCGATCGGGAGATCACCGGTACGCGGTTTACGTGCCGACACGATTCGGCGGCGTACTCACGATTAAAACGACCGACGGAGAGGTGGCCAAGCTCACCGGTCCCGACGGTAAAGTTCGTATGAACGGCGAGGAAGTCGGTGATAACCAACAGGGATGGTATACCTTTCAAGTCTCGGGCGCCAAGAAGTCGTACTCAATTGATACGACATTCGTACAGATCGGCCGAAGCGTCCGAGCCCCCTGGAATTTCTACTACTGGCCGACCAAATCGGACTCGATTCACGAGCCGTGGGCGGGTTGGAACGGCAGGGTCGACACGATTCAAGTAATGGGGGACGACGTGATGGTGCGTACCCCCGGCGGCCCCGTCGGTCCCGGCCAAGACATCGTCCTCGCGGGGCCGAACGGACTGCTCGAAACCCCCGTCGGCCGCGGCGACGATTCGACCTGGTTCCCCAACCTCTCCGACGACCTCACCTTTCGAGGCGCCGACGGCACGATCTACGCCACCCCGGCTCCGCTCTTAAAGTATGATCAAATCTACAACACCTCGGCGCGCGCGTGGGAGGCGGCGAACACGCAGAACACGAACATCACGCGATGGCCTGGGCATTGTTTGGGGGGCGCGGTCGCTTCGATCATGCTCAACGAGCCGATCCCCGCTCCCGGTTCGGGGATGACGCGCGACGAGCTTAAGGCGCTTTGGGCCGAGCTCGGCGAAAACCATCTCAATCATCGCATCGGCGATTACGCCAACGAGATCCCTCCCGGGCCTCCCGCGCCCGGGTACGACATGACCGATTCGCACGCTCCCCGCGTCCACGCGATGTTCGAGAAGCACATTCGCGGACAAAAGCAGAATATCCTCGGGAATCTCCGCGCGTTTCCGCCGCGGGGAACTCCCGACGAGGTTTGGAATCAGGGGATCGGTCGCTACACGGCGAAATATCACGCCGTTCCCGGCAAGAGCGAACTCGTCGCGCGGCTCGAAGTGGAACTCGCGGCGAATTCGGGTTCTTGCATCAACGGACAAGATGATAAACCTAGACTTGTCGAGTACGAGTATATTATTCCTTATAACCTTAAGGGAGAAGTCGACGAAACGCGATCGATCGACGCCGATTGGATCCGCGTGGGGGGCGAGGCGATGTACGCTCCGCTGAACATCCTGGAAGTCCTTCAGACGACGTGGGCGGGTCATAACCCGATGGTTACCGAGGCCAACGTGCGAGCACTCGATCTCGCCAACGGCGGTTCAGGAACGGGTCCCGGGCGCTGGCGGTTGGCTTCGGCGCCGCCGAACTTCCGGCCCGTCGCCGAATACGAGGCCGGCCGACCCTACTTCGGCGGTCGCCGCGTCGGGATGTTCGGCGCCGATCCTGAAGGCCCTCCGCGGCGCGGCGGTTTGTTCCGCCTCTTCGGCGGCGGTCGATAATCGCCCGATTCCGTCGATCCACGATCACCCGGCCGGAATGATCCCAGGAATCGCAATCTCAAACTCCGCAAGCAAGCGTCGCTCTCGGTTCGCCGAGCCGACGCTTTTTTTGCGCCCATTTGTGTGCACCGAAAGAAGGCTCGCATCGATCAACCGAGTAATCCGCGTGGTTGGATTGCTCAACCCGCAGGGTTTACCCGCGCGGTATAGCCGTCGTCTTCGTTCAAGTTTTCCACCGTAGGCGTCGATGTATGGTTTGAACCCACACGACGTTGATCGCGGCGAGACGGGGTGAGGTGAGGGCGTGGAATTCCGGGAGCGGCATCATGAATCCGAGCACGCGAAGGATGATTGAACGGGAGACGCGAATCGGGTCTCCGACCGCGTCGTCCATTTGCCCAGTATTGATATCGGTACCTCTAGTCGATGTCGTTGCAATCGATCGATCAATCGGCCGAACGAGACGGCGATTGAAACGAGGGGTGCGTTCGGCGTTATTGGCGTTTTCGGTGATCGTCGCGGCTTCTCCCGCGGCGTATCGGGTGTCGTTGGGAGCGGGTCGAATGAACGATCGACGCGACGCGGAACGAAGCGGGATCGAACAACGATCGGCGCTCGAATCGGCGCCGCGGGTCGCGGTGAATTCATCGGCGCCCGGCTTCCTCACGCTTTCGATCGAACCGATCGAAAGCGGCGAAATCGACTGTCGGCCGGCTCGGATCGGGCTCTCGGGTTCGCTCTTTCCCCTTGACGACTTCGACGAGGAGGCGTTTCATGGGAGAAATTGATCAAGTCCTGGCGCGAGTTTACGCGGCGCGCGATCCTGGCGACGTCGATCGCGGACGGATCGATCGGAGGCTCGAGAACGCGCCGCATTTCAAGCCGCCGAAATCGATTGGAACGCGCGACGACTCGCTCTCGATCGCGTGGCCCGCGACGGTCGAGGCGCTCGAACGATCACACGGAGATCGATTTGAAAAGCTTGCGGACATGTTGATTGATCAATCACGATCGGGTCGCGCGAA
>JAKBCQ010000467.1 GCA_021807585.1 Planctomycetota bacterium
AAAGAACGACGATCGGGGGCGTGCGCAGCGGATCGAGCCGGGGATCGCGGTGTGCGGGACGCTCGCTCGTCTCGATCTCGATTTTTATCGTTTTGAGGCGCGACGGGGCGAGGATTACGTGATCGATCTTGAGGCGAATCGGCTGGGAACGGTCGTTTCTCCGGTCGTCGACGTTTTCGACGCCAAGGGTCTTTCGCTTGTCGAGGCGCGCGAGACGCGCGGGGTCGATCACGACTGCCGATTTGTCTTCAAGGCGCCTCACGACGGTGAATATTGGATTTCATTGCGCGACAACGTCTATCGCGGCGATGATCACGCGCGATATCGGTTCCGCTTCTATCAAGGCAAATTCGCCACGGCGATGTTCCCGCTCGGCGGTCAAAGCGGCGGGAATTTCCAAGCGACCGCGAGCGGCGGGAATCTGGAACGACCCGTCGTCAAACCGGTTTCACTTCCCGACGCGCCCGGAGCGATCGTCGACGTCGGCTCGTTCGCGCTCGAGACCGGCTCGGTCGAAGCGCCGTGCCGGGTGATCGCGGGGGATCTTCCCGAGGTCGTCGAAAGCGAAATCAACGAATCCAGTGATCAAAAACCGTTTAGTTTGAAGATAAATACGGTCTTTAATGGGAGGATCGGCAAACCCGACGAGGTCGATCGGTTCGAGGTCGAGCTGAAAAAAGGGGTTCCGGTTCGTTTCGCGATCGACGCGGCGCGGCAAGGGTCGTGGCTCGATTCGGTTTTGACGTTGCGGACCGCGGCGGGGGAGATCGCGATCGAGAACGACGACGCGGGATCGACGTTGGCGCGACGGAACGTCGGGAATTTATCGTTCGGCGCGGGGGCTAGAACCGACAGTTTGATCGATTTCACCCCCGCCGTCGACGGTCGATATACCCTCGAAATCGCCGATCGCTACGGCGACGGCGGCGCCGAGTACGTTTATAGACTCACTTATACAGTCAATCAACCTGATTTTTACCTGTTTTATCGCGCCGAGAATCCGGGTGCGATCGCGCAATCGCGCCGCGCCGCGGCTCAACCCGTGTATCCCGCGGGCGGGGTCAACATCGCCCCCGGAGGGATCGTTTCGATTCCGTTTCAGATCGTCTCGCGCGGCTTTTCGGGGACCGTGACGGTGCGGGTCGAAGGGCTTCCGAAAGGATTGAAAGGCGATCCCGCGGCGATTCAGATTCGTCCCGCCGCGCCGGCTCAACGAAGAAACAATCAAGCCGATCCTAATCCCGTTCATCAATTTATGATTAAGGCCGATTCCGCGGCGGCGCCCGCGACGGCGCGGTTTCGTCTGGTCGCTTCGGCCAAGCTCGCCGACGGTCGCGAGATCGTTCGACACGGCGAGGCGGCGATCGAAGTGAAAACGACGAATCCGCGAAACGGGAATCAAGCGGCGCAACGAACGATCGAGCGCGGCGTTTCGTCTTGTCCGATCACGATTTTGGGGGATCAGAACGGGGTTCGAACCGCGCCCGGCGGCCTCGTTCGGCCCGTGAAAATGGCGACGATCGAGCTGCCGGGTTCGTTCCTTCAAGGCGGCGAGGGGTTGATCGCGATCGCGTTCGATCCGTCTTCACCTTCGGAGGCGCGATCGTTCTATATCGAAGCGACGCCGGGGATCGCCGGGATCACGGTCGAGCCGACGATTGTCGAAACTCCCGATTCCAGGGCGAGCGAGGGACGGATCGTCCGCGGCGTGGTGAAAGTCGGCGTCGGCCCCAAGGTTCCAATAGGCGTTCATTCTTTAATGATTCGATTGGTACATGAGGATTCGGGGGAATCGAGCGAGCGCGAGATTCCGGTGATCGTCGAGCCTCCCGCGCGGGTCGAGATCGTCGATCCCGGCGGGCCGATTGTCGTCGGCGAGGGGGAGGTGAAAAACTTGGGGCTGGCGATCGCTCGCAAGCAAGGGTTCGGAGGAGCGGTTGAGCTGAAATTCGAGGGGGCGCCCGCGGGGTTGCGGATCGAGGGGGGTGGAATCGTCGAGTCGGGTGTGAATCATATCGAGCTCGGCCTGGTGCGACCGAAGGGTTCCGGGACCGCGGGAACCGTTGCGGAATTGCGGGTTATCGGAATCGCGCGGACGGTGCGCGGCGGGGTCGAGATCGAGGCGAAAAAACGGCCAAGAATCGTCTTCGGTTCGGCCGACAAATAAGAGGACGTGGTCCGTTCAGCGGACAAGGTCCGACGACCGCACTCGATGATCTCCGGCGCGATCGGAGAGAATTTGGGCGATACGTCGGGTTTGCTTGAATAATCCGGGCCGAGAAGCGTCTAATGTTATTAACCAAGGTTCAACTCCGACACTCTATGGAACGGCCCTGTCCTGGATCCCGTGATGAGGGAATCGGGAGCGGCCCCGTCTTGAAAGGTTCAACGCGATGCTCCGGCGCAGCCTGAGTCGGGTCCGGGCCTCACTGGCCTTTGGTTTGATGATCGCGGCGACGTCTCCCGCGGCGTTCGCCTTTTTTGAGCCCGCCGATCCGCCCCCTTCGGCGCCCGAGGCGAATACCGAATCGGTGACGATCCTTGACGCCCAGAAGCGCGGCTTGATTGAGATCGACGCTCGAGGCGCGGGGGAGGAGCGGGTTCGGATCGCGGTTCGTAATCGATCTGAGCGACGTCTTCATGTGTTGATACCGCCTGGAATGGTGGCTTCGAGCGCGACGGCTCAGGCCGCGGGGGGCGCCGCGGGAGGCGCGGGAGGCGGCGGATTTCAAAGCATGGGATTGGGTTCGATCTCGAACAACCCGGGAGCGTTCGGCCGATTCGCCGATTCGTCGACCTCCGAGCCCGGCTTCAAATCGCTTCCCGTGAAGGGGGACGACTCCAATCCCGCGGCGATCGACGTTCCGGTCGATCAAACCGTTAAACTGATCCTCCCCGCGGTTTGCCTCAATTACGGACTGCCGACCCCGAACGCGTCGAACCGATTCCGGTTGGTCGACGTCGACGATTACACCCCCGACGTTCGCGCCCGCACGGCGCTTCGCACCCTCGCGACGATGGGGACGAGCGTCGGCGTGGCGCAGGCGGTCGCGTGGCACGCGTTCAACGGGATGACGTTTGAACAGCTCGCCGCGCTTGGAGAAGGCAAACTGATCAACTCGTATGAACTCGCTCTCGCGGCGCGATTTGTTCAAACGATTGATCAAACCGCGAACGCCGCGGAGTTCGATCCGTCATTCATCACTCGTTCGCGCGTGTTCGTGCAGTTGACCGGTCGGCCGGCCTCGGCGCAGGCGATTCAAGCGATCGCCCGCGATCTTGACGGCAAGACAATCCTCGGCCTTCCCGTGACGGTCGTCGATCTCGCCGTCGCCCCTCCCGCTCGCGGACCTTCGCTGCTGTTGACGATCGAGCTGATTCAGGGCGAGAACAAGCTCGTCGCCGGCAAGGGAACGATGCGCAATCTGACGCTCGACGGCGTCTGGAATCTCTTCGGCCGATTCGGTTGGAAAGACGTGAACACACTTGAATCGTTTAACGCCGATAAGCTCGCGGGAGCGGTCGATCGCGCGATCGCGTCGGCGTTTGTCGCGGCGAAGCCTTCCAAGCGATCGCAAACGAGCACGACGTTGCGGATCGAGAATCGGTTGCCGTTCACGCTCGCGGGAATCGTCGTCCGCACGGGTGATTCGGCGGGAGATCCTCGCGTTTCGTTCGAGGGTGTCGGCATCGGCCCCGGCCGAGCGACGCCGATCTCGATCGAAGCCGCCGGCGGAAAGGTCGATCGCGTGATTTTAAACGGTCTTTGATCGATCGATCGAAGATCGCACGAATAGCGATGATTGAATTGAATGGAAGAGGCGGGAGGCGCGTCGATTCGACCCCTCCCGCCTTTTTTGTTTCTCGTGCAAGACAAGATATGTACATGTGTCGACACACCTACCCTTTGCGGGATCTCTCGGCTCGATGAACGAACGCCCCGGTTCGTTTCTCGATCCGGCGAAACAAGCAAGACTCGCGAGCCGCTGGAATACAAGTACGAAGCGCAAGCGATTATG
>JAKBCQ010000468.1 GCA_021807585.1 Planctomycetota bacterium
TACTTATTTTCTATTCTCAACATACGAATGTAAATATTGGAGGGCGCCGATCGCCGAACTGGTTTCGTGGATTGAGAGGCGCGCCGAGAAGGGGACGATCGATCCTCCTCCGTCGGGGCTCAATCTCGAGCTTGACCGTTTGAGTCGTGGGGTCGAATCGCTTGGAGATCGGTATAAATATTATTTAAAAGCGCGATCAAATTCCCCGGCGTCGAAGGCGGCGGAGAGCGAATCGTCGTGTCGGATCGCGCGGGCGATGACGCGAAGCGGGATGTTCGAGCCGCCCGAGCCCGCCGATTCGACGTTCGACCCGTTCGCTTCGGGGGCGTTTTCAACGCTCGACATGATCGGCAGGCTCGATCCCGTCACGCTGCACTGGATCGATTCGAGCGCCGCCGAGCAGATCTTCCTCGGTTGGTCGCTCGCCGATTTGACGCGCAAATCGTTCCTCGATCTCGTTCATCCCAACGATCGAAACCTCGCGATCGAGCGGTTCGAATCGGTTTTGGAAAAAGGCGAGGCGCACGGCGTGCGGTTGCGGATCACGAACTCAAAGAATGAAATGAAACATGTGGAACTTAATATTGGAGCACGATATGATTCGGATCATCATGTAACGCATTTGCGCTGCCATTGGACCGACGTGACCGACAAGGTGCGGTCCGAGCATGAACAAAGAAAACGACATAAGTTTTTACAAGAATTCAACGAGGAGCTGCGGAAAAAAAATCGCGAACTCGCCGAATTGAGGGATCGGTACGGCGATCTTTATGAAAACGCTCCGGCGATGTATTTCAGTCTGAACGACGAAGGTCGGATTATCGAGTGCAACGACACCCTCCAGCGCGCGCTCGGTTATCGCCGTGAGGATTTAATGAACCGTCGCGTGCGCGACTTCCTCGCCTCCGGTCGTCGCGGCGAATTCGACGCATGTTTCGCCGATTTTTTGCGGAACGGCTACATCGAACTGGAAACGACATGGAGGAAGGCGAACGGCGAGACGATCGTCGTTTGGGTCCGCGGGACGGGGGTTTTTGATACGACGCACAAGCTGCTTCACTCGCGATGCGTGGCGCAAGACGTCACGGCGCGACGCGTGCTCGAAGACGAACTGCACGAGAAAAACGAACGACTCGCGCGCGCCAACGACGAATTATCGCGAAAAAATAAAGAACTCGATGAATTCACCCACGTCGTTTCGCACGACCTGCAAGAACCGCTGCGCACGCTGATCGCATTTTCCGACTTCTTATTGAGAGATTCGGGCGAGAAGCTCGATGAAAGCGGTCGCGAATACATCCGCTTTCTGGTCGATGCTTCGCGTCGAATGCGATCGTTGATCAACGACCTGCTCGCCTTATCGCGTGCCGGAAGGGTGACGGGCGAGTTCACCGAGACGCCGATCGGGGAGACGGCTCGGCTGGTGATCGGCGACCTCGCCGAACTGATCCGCGCGAAAAAGGCCGAAGTCCGTATTCTTGAACCGCTTCCGACGATTTGGGGGGATCGATCGAGGGTTGGCCAACTGCTGGGAAACTTGATTTCCAATGGATTGAAGTATAACAATTGCGATAAGCCCGTCGTCGAAATCGGCGCTCTGGTCGATTCCGAGCCCGGCTGGTCGGTCCTTTACGTTCGTGATAATGGGATTGGAATCGAATCCCAATTCCATGCGAAAATTTTTCAGATGTTTCGCCGCTTACACACGCGTGAGGAATACGACGGGACCGGAGCGGGGTTGGCGATCTGCCAAAAAATTGTCGAGGCGCACGGCGGACGCATTTGGGTGGAAAGCCGACCGGGCGAGGGTTCGACGTTTTTCGTCGCACTCCCCGATCAGCGCGTCGCGCCGGTCGTTTCATTAAGAACCGAAGTGTTGCATGTTCCCTGAATTCCACATACTTCTGGTTGAGGATAGCCGCGCCGATACCAAGATCATCGAGCGCGCTCTGCGGGAGGGAAAGGTCGAGCATCGGCTGACAATCGTCTCCGACGGAGGACAGGCGATCGATTATCTGGGCAAACTGCGCGATCCCGCTTGTCCCGCGGGGGACGAACCCGATTTGATCCTTCTCGACCTCAATCTTCCCGGAATCGACGGCTGGCAGGTGCTGTCGACGATCAAATCGGACGCGTATCTGCGGACGATTCCGGTCGTGGTGCTTACGACGTCGAAACGCGACGAGGACGTTTTGCAAACGTACCAGGCGGGCGCGAACACGTACATTCAAAAGCCTTCGGAATTTCCTCGATACCGCGAATTGGTGGTGATGCTGCGGAAATACTGGCACGAGACGGCGCTCAAGGCGCCCCGCGATCGCGCCAAAGACGCGTAATGCGGCCAAGACGAATCGAGGACCGAGAAGGCGTCAAAAGACTAGACGCTTTTATTGTTATCAATAATTATAATATAATAGAGTAAAATTGCAATTACACAATTAATCTTTTGATTCGCGTTGAAGCGATTCGAGTCGTTTGAGTGCTCGTTCGTAGCGTTTGTAAAATGTCGCGGGTTGAACGCGGAGTACCAAGGCGGCGTCTTTGGGAGAAACGCCCTGAACGAGAACGAGATTGAGAATCGATCGATCGCGTTCTTCGAGACGAGAGAGATTGTCTTGAATTCGTTTGAGTTTGTGATCGCCCTGAATGACAAGATCGCGTAATTGTCGAATCGCCCTGTGATAACGTACGCGGGCAGCACCTACCTCGATTCCCAGAAGCTCGGCGGTTTCTCGGAACGATCGTCCTTGCGAGAGGATATTCTCAATCATCGCACGAGAATCCGATCTTAGCATGGGAAAATATTTCTTGATGATAACCTCGGCCTCGTCGTGCGTTTCCATTTCTTGAGAGGGAGCGGTAAGACGAGCGCGAGCTTCCAAGTACGCGTGCCGGGACGCCGCTAATCGACGTTTTTCGCGAACTGAATCAATTATTTGATATCTCGCGATAGAACGTAACAGTCTTTCGGGAGATACCACGACGTCGTTCTGTTTTGATATCAGCCGATGAAACTTGATCATTGTTTCTTGAATGATATCATCTAAATCAATTCCTAGCGGCGCATTTCTAGATAAGGCTCTATTATATAAACAAAGAGATGACATAAGGAACGCACGAGCTCTTCGATAAAACTCATTGGCGGCTTCTTCGTCGCCTTCTGAGATTTTATGGATCAAGGGAATCAATTCTTTGTCTAAATCTGTAATCAAAATGCTTTTGCTTCCATCAGGATTGAAGATTTGGAGTCGTCACCTTCGCGACGACGGTTTGAATCGATCAAAATCGCTATTTAAAGCGTAGCGATTTCGGTCAAGGCAAGCGATTCGTTCGGCTCGATTCCGCGCGTTGGATCGAGCTCGAGGGATCGGGATCGGAGCGTTTCTATCGATTTTGGACAAGCCCGCTCTCGATGAACGATCGTTTTAAGGATCGCGATAATTCAGCGAGTTCGACGAATTCGTGATCGGATTCGTGTGCTGTGATAAATTCGACAACCTCCTCCGAATCTGGACCGTGCTCATTGATCAGGTCGGCGCACCGCGCCAAGAGCGATGCGTTGTCTCCGGCGATTTCGGTCGTTGGGCTGTTGATTATCTCATTGACTGTGGGCATGATGTCACCTGCTTCGGGTTCCAAAAGTCTCAGAGCTGGTACAATCTCTGAGTCCGAGGCTCCATACATATAGACGAGATTGGACGCTTTTCGTTACACATTTTCGACGGCTTCGCCGGAAATTCGTTCGTTCCGATACCGCTCAGATTCGCGTAACCCTTGATGATCTCGTTAGATAAGTTCGGTCGTCGGCGTATTTCGGCAGGGGCCACCAAGCATGATATCAATCTGGTTGGTTTTTTGCAGCTTTCTGTTTGGGTTGGGGTCGACGAGATTGCTTTTGATCTCGCTCAAAATCAAGCCGCTGAAAGTCGAGACGCTCGGTACTATTCTACCTTGGTTCATCGGAGGTTCATCGAACTTCGTGATTTTTGGGCGTGCAGTCGATCCGATCTCGCCCA
>JAKBCQ010000469.1 GCA_021807585.1 Planctomycetota bacterium
TCGGTTCTGGTTTTATGCCCCGCGAGCGGGTGTTTGGCGGCGACGATCGGCTTCCCCTGGATATACTCCGGAATCGGTTCGCCAAGGAGGTTGAGTATCGTCGGGGCGATGTCGCGAAGTTCGGCCGAAAGCGTCTTGCCGGGCGTCACGCCCGCCGCCGCGATCGCCACGATCCCCTCGGGTCGATGCGTCCCGGGCAGGTTGGGATCGTCGATCACCCATCGGCTCCGCTCGAGCGTGTTCAACTTCGTTCGCACCCAATACATCTCGTCGGGGAGCGCAATCAAATCGGGATAACCCTCCCGCGCGGGATCGATCCCGTAAGCCTCCGCCGTCTGTACGATCTTGGGAAAAAGCGGCTTGGAATTCTCGGGATGACGCGCCTCGCTTAACGCCGCCGCCGTCGCCGACAGCGCTTCGTCAACTTGTCGCGATGTTTTGATCGGAGCTCCTTGATGACGATCCGAGCTGTTGATATAAATCATCGCCGCGGTGTCTTGATGCGGAGCGAACGCGAGCGTCTTGTTCCAATCGAGCGGATACTGCGCCGTGATCGAAGCCGCGAACGACGCCGCGCGAGCATGCGGATCGCCCCGCTTGGCGCTCCAAAGCCGAAGCCGATCGGCGCCCTGCCGAACCCGCCTGCCAAGCCTCCCCGCCACCCCCGGCAACCGCGCCACGCCTCGATCGATCAAGATCCGATTCACGTCGATCCTGCCCGAACACGGACCGAAACCGTGATCGCTCGCGGCCACCACCGCCGCGCCCCGACGATCCGCGAGCTCGCACAACATCCCGATCGCCGCGTCGAGCCCCGTCATCACCGACCCCGCCGCGCCGTTCCATAAAGGATCGTCGATCCCTGTTTCATCTACGTTCAAATATTTCCAAACACGATGCTGAAACGGATCGAGATTCTGAAATTGAACCATCAGCGCCGACCAATCGGGGAGCATGCGGTCGGCGAGCAACCCCCCCTCGGCGCGGGCATGGAAAAGATCGACGGTCGCCTGCGCGTTCTCGCGGATTTCGTCGAGCGAACGCGGCGGCCTTTTCCAAACGACGCGGAGACTGTAATTGGGAACCTCGGCGCGCAGCCGTTCGCCGAAAGCGGTCGCCCCAGAAAGCGCCGCCTCAAGATGCGGAGCGTCCATCCCCGAAACAATTATGCCATTCACATCCAATGGTGGATACGTGACGGGAAGATTAAGGCTCACGACCGATCGACCCGCCCTCGAAAGTAAATGCCAAAATGTGGGAACGCGTACGCGACCCGAATGATTCACCTTCATCTGACCCGCCGCGGCGTCATAATAACGGTGATCAAACACCCCGTGACGTTCGGGATCGCATCCCGTCATCATCGTCGTCCACGCGGCGGATGTCACCGGCGGAATCGTCGACCGCGACGTCCCGTAAGCCGAACGCTTGAGCAACGACGCCAAATGAGGCATATAGCCCCGCTCGATCATCCGATCGAGGACCGTCCATGTCGCCCCGTCGAGCCCCAATATCACCACGCGATCCGGCGTCGACGCCATCGGCTCGGCCTCCCCACTCCATCAAGAAATGCACGAGTGCATGATTATTGAATCGTAATGAATCCGTATGCGTCACGCATAGGGTAAGAGCGGTCTCAATCGACTGAACCGTGCGCGATCAACCGACGACGGCGAGCGCCGGGGCGAGATCGACGACAAACTCGGCGCGATGATACGCCTCGATTTCGCGGCGCTCGGCGCGCGATCGCACGAAAACCGCCAACGCCTCTCGCAGCTTCGTCGCAACCGGCCGCGCCGAGCGAGCCTCGTCGAGCCACGCGTGGTACGAAGCGACAAAGCGATCGGCGCGACGATGAAAATCGGCGGGCGCGGGCGCCTTCACCCCGATCCCCATCACCGTGTGCGGAAACTTGTCGTGCCCCTGCGATCCCGTCACCCGCGCCCCGTAAGCAGCGAGCATCCGCCGCAAACATTGCGGAGTCATTCGCCAATAATCATCAGGGTACGCGTGAATGCGAAAATTGAACGGAGACGTGATCAAAAACACTCCCCCGGGACGGAGGATCCGATACACCTCGTCGAACGCGCGCCGAATCTCAAAAACATGTTCAAACGTTTCGATACAAAGGACCGTCCCCGCCTCGCCGTCTCCCACGCCGATGCGGCTGACGTCTTCGACGCGATCGACCCCTGGTCCGGGTCTCATATCGCAGCCGATATAGCCTTTTCCGGCGAACAGCGAGCGTAGATCCGCGTAATCGACCTGCCCCTCGACCTGATACGAGCCGAACTCGTAGACAGGGCCCGGGCAATCGAACGCTTGGGCAGCGAGACGGCAGAACGCCTTGTTGTGATCGCGCATCGAAACGGCTCCTCCTTGAGCCCGAGCGACGTCCATGTACGAGAAGTCGCGGTCAACTTAGCCGATCACGCCCGGAAGGTCAATGCCGAGTCGGGATCGAAAAACCAGACTAGGCGTCCCACGATATGTCGCTATCGTTGACAATAATCCTGAGGCGGAATTGAATCTCTTATACTATACTGGTTCAATATGGAACGCATTAAGTCGATCAATCCTGAGCGGATAATCTGGTGCTGTGATGATTACGGCATCACACCGGAAGAACTCGCGCAAACTCTGAAAATCGCGTATCCGATCATCCAGCGCGTGATGGACGGAATCGATGGATTGACATTCAACCAACTCAGCAAGATCGCCGAGTATTTTGGACGCGGGGTGCTGTTCTTTCTTGAGAGCGCACCGGTCGACGAATCGAAAGCACATACGACTCAATTCCGCACCCTCGCGAATCAGAAACCTGAACTGTCGGTCAAGATAAAAAAGCTGATCAAACGGGTGGAAGAGCAACGAGAAATTTATATTAACCTATGTAATGATCTGGACGATCTCGATCGACCGGCGTACATCCCTCCGGAAGTTCCAGATCAAAACCCCGCCATAGCCGCTCGGATCGCACGCGAATGGTTGAGTCTAGCTGAAAAGAACGACTTTGATACCTATCGATCGGCGGTCGAGTCGAAAGGAATATTGGTTTTTCGCAGCAACGGATACAACGGAAATTGGCAAATACCCAAAGAGATTCCGATTCTCGGTTTCACCCTCTACGATCCAATATGCCCTGTTATCTTTATTAAAAAATTGAATCCTGAAACACGCCAGTCGTTCACACTTATGCATGAATTGGGCCACTTGCTCCTGCACAAGGAGAGTTCGATCGACGACGAAAACGACTTGCAATCGCACCAAGGACGAGAGCGCGACGCCAATGCTTTCGCAGGACGGGTATTGGTTCCTGACGATTTTCTCATGAAAATCTATGATGAAAGCCGACCTAGCGACGTATCTCGATACGATGCCTGGCTTGAAAATCAACGCAAGACTTGGGGCGTAAGCGGAGAGGTGATTCTGCGAAGGTTGTTGGATTCGGGCCGGCTTGCTCAAAACCAATACACGGCTTATCGTCAATGGCGGGAATTTTCCGCTTTGGAACCTGAAACAGGCGGAAGCCGATTATACCGTAACCGCGAGCCGAATCATATTTTCGGCGAGAGGTACGTAAAAACCGTGCTCGACGCCGTGAACTCAAAGAATATAACACTTGCAAAAGCCAGCTCATATCTTGATGGATTGAAGATTAAAGACCTTCATTTATTGGAGCGTTTTTATGAAGGTCTTTGACGCGTCGTCGTTAATACATGCATGGGATAATTATCCGATACTTCAATTTCCGGGTTTATGGAACTGGATAAAGATCGAGGCGGCGGAACGACGAATTGCGACGCCGATCGTCGCGTTCGAGGAAGTGGAACACAAAACACCCGAGTGCGGCGATTGGCTCAAGAAAAACAAACTTGTGATGCTACCAATTTCCAACATGATAAGCGTGCATGCGGTTAAGATTAAAAAGCTACTTGGAATAATCGGGGATTCCTACCATGTAAATGGAGTTGGAGAAAACGACATATTTATCATTGCAACAGCTA
>JAKBCQ010000003.1 GCA_021807585.1 Planctomycetota bacterium
CGCGGCTTCCGAGAAGATGGCCAAGGCCGCCGAAAAGGGAGATCACGCCGAGGCCAAATCGGCGCAATCGGCTCTTACCAAGAGCTGCGGCGATTGCCACAAGGTCTTCCGCGTTGAGGAAGATGAGTTCGATAAATAACGATGTTTTGTCTCGGGGCGGGCGAAGGCGCCCGCTCCCGACGATCGCACGGCCGGCTTTTCGAACTTTTAAATCAGCCGCTTCTCGGTCAGTCGGCGCGGAGAAATTCCAGGATCGCCACGGAGAGAGCGATCGGTCGCGGCAACAGACCGTCGGAGTCGTCGCTTAAATCGAGATCGAAACGCGCCTTGAACAAATGTTTGAGTTTGTCGCCCCGCGCCGCGCGGCGACCCTGGATCTCGAATCGAATCTCTTTCTCGTCATGTAATAAGATATGTATTCCAATTAATATCAAAGCGAATGTTAGAATCATGGAGATTATCGACTTGAAGTTTCCAAAGTTTGAGGATTGATAAACTCGTCCGCGTTCGGCGCCCGCTTCGTCGCGCAAAATCCATCTCGGTCGGTCGAGTGAGAACGATCTCGCGGTCGCCGAGTCGATCGAACCGATCGTTTCCTCGGTTTTTGAATCGACGACGCGAGTTTCGATTTTATTCCATTTGTGAAGTCGTATGACCTTGAACATTTGGTCGATCGCTTCGGGATCGGAAAAGACCCGGTATTCCGCGGATCGCCATCTCTTATCCACGATGACAAAGGCGATCGGATAACCGTCCTCCGTCGTGAATTGAAAACTCGAAGCGGCGGGACCTCGGCGTTTCGGAACCGCGACCAATCGCAGGAAATCGACGCGATACGCCTCGGGGATCGATTCGATCTCGATCGCGTCGGCGGCGGATTCTTGATGATTCGTTTTCATGATACTATCTATCACATCATTTTGGTTTATCGTTAATCGATCTACGATCGAGACTTGGCGAATAATTCGCCCATTGATTGGATTCGCTTCCGTCTCGATCGCGCATCGTTCGGATTACGTCAAGCCTGTCGTCCCTCGATCGCCAACAGCAGGATCACCGTCGCGATCGCGAGCGGTCGCGGCAACAATCCCCCGGTATCGAGGCTCAAGTCGACGTGAAATTTCGGCGCGAAAAAGTTATGATTTTGTTTCATCGTCGCGACGACGATTCCGTCGACCTCGATGAGGAATTTTTGAGGAAAAATGAGCGCGGCGAAGTCGACGAAACGGCGGAGGAAGGCGAGCCAGCCGCTATCCTCGACGACCTTGCCGCGGACGATTCCGTCGGGATCGAGCAACTCCCAAGTATCGCGCATGATCGACGCCCAGCCTTTTCGCCTGAGCGACCCGATCTTCTCCCCCGTCGTCGAATCGATCACCGAATACGACGCCGCGAAATCGATCACGCGATCGGCTTGAATGATCAAGAGCTCAATCTTCTGTTCGAGATCGGCGTACACGCGGATATCCTCTTTGAGCCGAAACGCCTTTTGCTTGCTGTACGCGAGCATCTCGCCTTCGAGCGACCAAAGATCGAATGACGCTCCGAATAATTTGAAGATATGCCTGCGCGCTTTAATTTGATCGTGAGCGTAGATCGCGGGAACGGTCGTCGACATCGGTCGGCTCCAGGGGGGAAAACGTTTCAGATCGGACCGTCGAAGAAAAACCGCTTTCTCAAACGGCGCGGTGAAAGAAGATTCATTATAATGGCTTCGAGCACGTGAAACACGGTGTTGATCGGAAAAAGGAGAGGTCGGTTTGGCTGAGATTGATGTGGAATCGAACGATGCGGAATCGGGACCCGAGCGATCCCCGGCGGGATTTGACGCACATGATCAAGCCCGCGACCTGATCGCTTCCGATCGGAACGGCGCGACGCCGAGCGAACTCTCGCCGAACGCCTTTGACGTCACGCTCGGCGATCTCGCCGCGGATCTGGCGCTCGACGAGGCGCTTTTGATCGAGATCGAAGAGCGCGGGGTAGGGGGAGCGGTGAGGTTTTGGGAGCGTCGCGAGCTCGCGGTCGTTTTGGGCGCTTCGGGACGCATCGGCGACGACGTGCGCCATGACGTATGCCTGCGCGATAACGTGACGATCGCGCGGCGGTCGAGCGGCGGCGGAACGGTCTTGATCGGACCGGGCGCGCTCAACGTGACGGTCGTCCTTCGCGTGAGCGCGGCGGGAGAGCTGAGGTCGGTCGATTCGGCGCAGCGTTACATACTTTCAAGGCACGCCGCGGCGATCGGTCGGCTTGGCGCCGCGGTCGAGGTTTCGGGATCGGGGGATTTGACGATCGCGGGTCGAAAGTGCTCGGGAAGCGCCCAGCGAAGGCTCAAGGCGACGGTGATGATCCACGCGACGATCCTTTGTCGATCGTTTCCGATCAATCTCATGAATACATATCTGTGTGAGCCGAAACGAAGGCCGAGTTATCGCGGAGCACGGTCGCACGACGAGTTTCTCACGCGATTGCCGTTCGATCGGGGCGAGATCGTTTCGGCGTTGATCAATGAATGGAGCGAGATTGAGGCGTTCGATTTCGCCGCGGCGCTCGGACGGATCGACGCGCTCGTCGCCGCCAAGTTCGCCGATCCCGCGTGGGTTGAGAGGTTCTGACGACCTGAATTAACATGAGGTCGAAATGTTAGAAAAAAATGATCAAAGCATAAATTCATTATTTGACGAGTTGGAATCGGACGATTCTCAGGTGCGAGGCCGCGCCGCTTATCGTCTGTCCGAGCTCGCCGAAGCCGCCGTCGAAGCGTTGTTTCGCGGGATCGCTTCGCCCGCGAACCGGGATCATCGTGGATCGCTGATGTTCGCACTCCGCGAGTTCAATTGCTCGAATCGATTCTCCGAGCTTTTCAATTTGGCCTTGAACGGTGATTATGAAGTGCAATGCCACGCTCTTATGATACTACAATCTCATTTTTTCCGTGTATCTCATCAAGAATTCCAGGAGGCTTTGAAGGCTTTATTTGAACTGAGGCCCAGGAAAAATCTAACCGATCAAGATCTCGAATTGTTACGTGAGGAAATCATTGCGGTGTTATCTCGCGTCTCATCATGCGAGAATGAAGATAAGTAGAGATAAAGAATTAATCGTCATCCCCGAGTTCAAGTCGTCGCGGATCGATTTCGACGCGGTAATCACGATCAATATCCGTTCGGAACGCTCCTTTCATCTTCAATTCTGGTATAATCGGCGCGATCGATTTCGATGGTCGTCCGATTTCACATCTCCGCCAATTATAAGGATCATGATTTATGATCGTCACGACGGGAAACGAGGTTCAGGGACGTTCGATCGTCGAATATATCGGAATCGTCCGCGGGATCGTCGTTCGATCTCCCGGCATTTCGCAATCGTTCCTGGGAGGACTCAAACAAATGATCGGCGGCAATATCGAATCGTACGCCCAGGTGTGCGAGACCGCGCGCGAGGAGGCCTTCGAACGCATGGTTCGACACGCCGAGGAATGGGGCGCGAACGGAGTGATCGGCATGCGCTACGACGCGACCGAGTTCGCCCCTGGTGTGACCGAGGTGCTCGCTTACGGGACCGCGGTTAAACTTTCCAGTGATTGATTCGAGATCCAATCGATCGTCAAATCTCTTGATCTCGTTGAGATTCGGCGATCCCGAATCCAACCGTCCGTGAATTTGCAGGTTTGAGGCGGCCGGTCCGGGGTCGACCGAGCGAGACGACGATCGATTCGGCGTGAGTTATCCGCTCGTAAACAGCGATCGCGGTCTATTGTCCCAAATGATATAAGCCGTAAGCGAAATTGTTGGTTTTACTTGTCCCATTCTAGTTAAGATTAACAGAACCGACGAATAATCGTTCGTCGTACGCGATTCCGCCGATCTGTGAGATAATAATGGAACATATATTTGTGCGTGGCCGAGGTCGAAGGCTTCCATTGCCCGACGAGCTGCCGTATCGGTTTTTCCCTCCGAGGGTTAGTCCGCTGTGGCATCGCGTGAGTCGGCTGTACATCAGGCGGGTGCTGAATCGTAAGCTTGCGATACGTTCGATCGAGTTTGACGGCGTCGAGCGGTTATCGGCGCGGATCGGCCGCGGCGACGGCGTGCTGATCGCCCCGAATCATTGCGATCACGCCGATTGCGTCGTCGCGTTCGAGTTGAGCAGGAAGGTATCCAAGCCGTTTTGTTATATGGCGGCGTATCAGATCTTTTTTGATTTCTTTGGTTTTCGCAAGTTTATTTTACCTCGGTTGGGGGTGTTTCCGGTCGATCGCGAGGGGTCGGATCGCTTGGCGTACAAGGCGGGGCTCGATATTTTGGTTGAGGGTAAAAATCCGTTGGTGATTTTTCCCGAGGGGGAGATTTATCATCTCGCCGACCGATTGACGCCGCTTCGCGAGGGCGCCTCGGCGCTCGCGATTTCGGCGGCGAAGAAGAAATCGGCCGACGGGACGACGGTGTGGGTCGTTCCCGCGGCGATCAAATACCGCTATGTCGACGATCACGATCCGCTCCCCGCGCTGATCGAGCTGATGAGCGACCTGGAAGGTTTTTTCACCTGGACCGATCAATCGAATAAACCGTTACTCGATCGCATGTATCGTTATGCGGAGATGATGCTTTCGCTTAAGGAATACGAATATCTTGACGGGGTTCGATCGGGTCCGCTCAAGGATCGGATCGCCGACTTGACTTCGCGGTTGTTGAGCGAGATTGAAGATCGAAGGCTGGGCAAGCGAAGCCTCGAGTCGACCCCGGTTCGCGTTAAGGAGTTGCGGCGCGCGTGTTTGAAGGCGATCGACGATCCCGCGACGACGATCGATCAAAAGCGAGAGCTTCGCCGCGATTTCGACGCGCTCTTTTTATGCATTCAGATGTTCAGTTATCCGGGCGATTACGTGCGTGAATCGCCGACCGTCGAGCGATTGGGGGAGATTTTGTCGAAGTTTGAGATGGACATATTGGGGGTTGAGATGTCGGCGCCGCGTGGGCCTCGGCGTGCGATCATGAAGCTTGGGGAGCCGATCGACGTCCGCGGTTATCTGGGATCGACCGAGGCGCGACCGCGATCGCGCGACGCGACGGCTCGGTTGACGACCGAACTCGAGGCGCGAATTCAGGGCCTGCTCGACGAGATCGGCCCTGGCCGGCCGTTGCCGCGTCAGGCGATTGAGAACGGCAGCCCGATCCCGGGCGCGATGGGGGGGGCGGTATCCGTTTCGGTGTGATCCTAAGCAAGCGAGCGAGCAAGCGTGCGATGACGAGGGGGAATCGCGATTTGACTCGGCGGATTTTTCTTTGAGTTGGTTCTTGAATATCGACCGTAAGCCATGAGGAAAATGCTGGTTATGTTGATTCTAATCGCCCTAAGTTAAGTTCCTGATCGAGATAAATCTGAAAAATCGGGGGTAAAATGTCCTCTTTTGGGGTCCTTAGCGTCCCTATATTCATGGAGAGAAGAAGAGACGTTTCGGTCCAATTGGCATTGGGATGAAAGGAGGTTCATCGAGTCAGGAAAAGCCTATTCTTTCTGATCAAGTGAGGGAAATCACTTCATAAGGGGCGCCGCCATGGGAGCAACCACCATCCATTTAGATAAGATGAAGGATGGCAAAGAGATTCGAGATGCAATCAAGAACGATGAGAATCAAGGAGGAATTCGAGACATTTATTGGGAGGATGAGTTTTTGGGGATGATCGTCAGCCCGGAGGACGCAAGGGACATCATTTGCCTTAAGGTCGCAGAACGATGGGCGGAAAATCCGAACATTCTTTCGGATCTCCACGATCGTCTTAACGACGAGAAACCTGTTCCATGGACTTTGCCTAAGGGCAAACCATGAATTGAGTGTCGTTTTTTTGATTTTCAACAGGGAGGCTGAAGAGATGCACTTTAAGATTCAGATCTACCCTTCAGCTGAAAAAGAATTTTACGACATTGTCTCCACTTATGGAGATAATTGCGAGAAATGCATTTCCAGCAGAATTGAGAACATCGTCAAGGCTGAATCAAAAGGGAATCCATTTCCTTCAGCTTCCTTGTTGAAATTGCTTAAGCAGATTCATGAAAATTACATTCCAGATTTCATGAATAAGGACGCATGGCTTCATACCCTTTCTTGTTTACGATCAGTCGGCGCTATGGAAAAGCTCAAGGCTTTGCTTGCTTTGATCGTCTATCGCAAGCCTCCATACGAAGTTAAAGTCGTTCGAGTTACTTGCGATGATCCCTTTTATTTTGGTATGATGATTTATTATGAAGTGAATCGAACAGATTGCGTCGTCAATTTCCTCAAATTTCGAAATTCTTTCCTCCAATGGAGATTAAGAGAGAAGAATGAAAAATACTATTGCCGATAATATATTAAAATTATTACAGAATATCGCGTTCAACGATATCGATGTCGGATCAATTATTGATAAAATCAAATTCCATTTGCTTCATATTCCTGTCGGATGCCGGGAAGACTTTATTTCTCTTCTGGCAATCGAATTGTTGATCGAAAAGCGAGGCTGTCCGAAAGCGGTTATCGATGCGAATAAGATCGATCAAATCTCCGATAGAATTCGACATCGGCTTCTTCGCGATATTAGAAGAGTTCATGCCAAACGATCTCATACACCAATCGAGAACCTTGTATCCAGAAACATGGATGCTAAAGATTATGATAAATTCGATCTAGCGAATGAAATCTCACAACAATTGACCGTACGTCAGTCTCTTGTTCTTCATCAATTGATGGAAGGGTATGTTCGACAAGAAATCGCTGAAAAAATGAGCGTTTCAATAAAAACCATTCAACGCGATGTGAATGTGATTCGCGAAATCGTTAGGAAACTCTATCTTGATAAATCATAATTTTTACATGATATAATATGCTATTTAGCTGTACCTTCTGGATATTGATCGCACAATCCTCTCCGCCGTAATCTCGGGAGGTTCGCCCGCGACGGAAACGGGTTCGATTTCCTCAAGCGAGCGGAACCACGTTTCTTGCCGTTTGGCGAATCGGCGGGTGCGCGTTTTCGTTTGCTCGATCGCACTGGCGAGCGTGATTCGACCCTCCAGATAATCGAATACCTCGCGATAGCCGACCGCCTGCGCCGGCGCCGACGCGATCGGATCGGCTCGGTTCAACAATGCGCGGGCCTCTTCGATTAATCCGCTTTCAAACATCAAATCGACACGCAAGTTGATCCGATCGTAAAGCTCGCGTCGCGGCCGCGCGAGCGCGAAGACGGGAACCGAAGGGGGCGCCGGGGTTTCGTGCTCGACCTGACGCTTCGAGATCGATTCCCCTGTGAGCGTTTGAACCTCGAGCGCGCGAATGATCCTTCGGATGTCGTTCTTGTGCAGCCGCGCCGCGGTTTCAGGGTCGAGACGTGCGTGTAAAGCCTCGGCGCCTTGTTCCAAGGCCTCGCGCTCGAGCGTCTCGCGGATCGAGGGATCGGCGCTGGGGCCTTCAAATAACCCGCGCAAAAGCGCTTTCAAATAAAGCGGAGTTCCGCCTACAAATAGCGGAACATTGCCGCGCGATTCGATCTCGCCGATTTTTTCGGCGGCGAGAGCCCGATATTCGGCGACGCTCGCGTTCCGACTCGGGTCGATCACGTCGATCAGGTGATGCGGGACGCCTTTGCGCTCGGCGATCGTCGGCTTGGCCGTGCCGATATTCATGCCGCGATAGAGAGTCATCGAATCGAGACAAATCACCTCGGCTTCGAGCCGAAGCGCGAGCTCGACGCCGACCGCGGTTTTGCCCGAAGCGGTGGGACCGGTCAGATAGCAAGCGCGATGAAACGGATCGGCCGACCGAACCGTCATGAATATCACCCGATCCAAGCGTAATTAAAAGATCTTATCATTAAGCAAGTTCATAAGATATTGTCCGTATTCGTTTTTGAAGCCCGCGGCGAGTTTGGCGAGTCGATCGGCGTCGATGAATTTCATCCGGTAGGCGATCTCCTCGACGCACGCGATTTTGAGGCCCTGGCGTTGTTCGACGATCTGGATGAAGTGTGAAGCCTGCTGGAGCGCCTCGTGCGTTCCGGTATCGAGCCAGGCGACGCCGCGGCCGAGGATCTCGACGTTAAGTCGGTTCTGTTTGAGATAAGCGATGTTCACATCGGTGATTTCGTACTCGCCTCGTTTTGAAGGTTTGAGATCGCGCGCGATGTCGAGGACGTCGTTGTCGTAATGATAAAGGCCCGTCACCGCGTAGTTCGATTTGGGGGCGACGGGCTTTTCTTCGAGGCTGATCGCGACTCCGCGGTCGTCGAACTCGACGACTCCGTAGCGCTCGGGATCTTTCACGTAATAACCGAAGACCGTCGCTCCCTCGCGGCGCGACGCGGTTCGCTGAATGATTTCGCTAAAATCATGTCCATAAAAGATGTTATCGCCGAGGATGAGGCTTACGCAATCGGTTCCGACGAACGATCGACCGATGACGAACGCCTGCGCCAGGCCGTTGGGCTCGGGCTGGGGGGCGTAGGAGAGATTGATCCCCCACGCCGAGCCGTCGCCGAGCAGGTGCTCGTAGCGGGGTAGATCTGTCGGCGTGGATATTAATAAGATTTCACGTATTCCCGCGAGCATCAGAGTGCCGAGGGGGTAATAGATCATCGGTTTGTCGTAGACGGGCAGGAGCTGCTTGCTGACGACGCGAGTGACGGGGTAAAGCCGCGTTCCCAGGCCGCCGGCGAGAATAATCCCTTTCATTTTGAATTCCCCAATCCCAACCGTTCACCCTGATACGCTCCCGACGTGATTCGGTCGCACCATTTCGAGTTGTCGAGATACCATTTCACGGTCCGTCGCAACCCGGTGTCGAACGTTTCTTTGGGAGTCCAGCCCAGCTCGCGTTCGATTTTACCCGCGTCGATCGCGTACCGTTTGTCGTGCCCGGGGCGATCTTGCACAAACGTGATCAATTGTTCGTGAGGTTTATGCGAGCTTTGCGGGAGCAGATCGTCGAGAGTTGCGCAGATCGATCGCACGACTTCGATATTTGTTTTTTCTTGCCGGCCGCCGATGTTGTACGTTTCGCCGACGGTTCCTTTTTCGACGACGAGGCGGAGCGCCCGCGCGTGATCCTCGACGAAAAGCCAATCGCGGATGTTATCGCCTTTGCCGTAAATCGGCAGCGGCTTCCCGGCGATCGCGTTGCGAATGCACAGCGGAATCAACTTTTCGGGGAATTGATAAGGACCATAATTATTTGAACAATTGGTGATCAGTGTGGGCAAGCCGTAGGTGTGATTCCAGGCGCGCACGAGGTGATCCGACGAAGCCTTGCTCGCCGAATACGGCGAATTGGGGGAATACGGCGTGTCTTCGCGGAAAAAACCAGTCGGTCCCAGGCTGCCGTAAACTTCGTCGGTTGAAACGTGCAAAAAGCGGAAGCGATCGCGAATATCGCTCGGCGCGCCTTTCCAGTACGAAGTCGCGGCTTGGAGGAGCGTGAACGTGCCGACGACATTGGTTTGGATAAATTCGCCGGGGCCGTCGATCGAGCGGTCGACGTGCGACTCGGCGGCGAGGTGCATGACCGCGGTCGGCTGGTAATGCTCGAAAAGTTCTTTCACCGCGGCTTGATGGCAAATATCAACACGTTTAAAATGATAGCGATGCGAATGCGAGACGTCGGCGAGCGAATCGAGATTG
Organism: Planctomycetota bacterium; assembly: GCA_021807585.1. Classification (GTDB taxonomy): domain Bacteria; phylum Planctomycetota; class Planctomycetia; order Isosphaerales; family Isosphaeraceae; genus JAKBCQ01. The sequence goes on from JAKBCQ010000003.1 coordinate 9,658, forward strand.
CCCGCGTAGGTTAATTTATCGACGTTGACGACGATCGCCTCGGTTTCTTTGACGAGCAACCGCACGACCTCCGATCCGATAAATCCGGCGCCCCCCGTCACTAAAATCGTCCCCGCTTGCATGCGCGATCTCCCGAAATCGGACCAATTAGAACGCGTACAGAGTGCCGGCTTTGAGACGATCGGGCAAGACGAGGCCGGTTCTAATTCGGCTTGCTTTCATGTTGAAACGCTTGCGGTTTGTTCGATCAACCGCCGATAAATCGTCTCGTAGCGATCGACGACGACTTTGAGATCGTAAGTTCGCTCAATCTTAGAACGCGCCGCGGCGGCGAGTTTTTGGGCGAAATCGGCGTCGTTCAATATCGAAGTGAGCGCTTCGATCCACTCCGAAGGTCGATCGGGAGCGGCGAGCAGCCCCGAAACTCGGTCGTCGATCAGGTCGATATTGCCGCCGATCCGCGACGCGACACACGGCAGCCGCGTCGCCATCGCCTCGAGCAGCGAATTGCTCATCCCCTCGGCCACCGACGGAAGGACGAAAGCGCAGGCGGCGCGGAGATGCTCGGCGACGTCGGGAACCGAACCGACGAAAGCGATCGCCCCCTCGATTCCGAGCCGCCGAGCCCGCTCCTTCAAACCCTCTCGATCGGGTCCGTCCCCCGCCAAAATCAACCGAGCCCCCGTTCGCTTAAAAATATCAGGCCATATATCAATAAGCATATAGACGTTTTTTTGGGGGTGAAGGCGGCCGGTGTAAACGACTCGGGGGCGCGGCGGGAGGGAGTTTTCGAGCGTGCTCGGCCCGGGATGAAAGCGCGAGCAATCGACTCCGCTCGCGGTGCGGTAGATCGATTCTTGGGGAACGCCGAGATCGAGCCATTGACGCTCGATATCCGCCGAGATCGCCGCGAACGCCGAGTTGCGGAGGATGAAGCCGCGGAGGCGATCAGAACCGCGGGTCCGCGCGAGCTGTTCGGCCTCGCCGTAATAGCCCGAGCTCGCGGGCTGGATGAGCGTGGGGACGTTCCCCAGCCACTTCCTCCCGGCGCCGACGGCGACCGCCTCCCACAACCCCTGATGCGTGTGGATCACGTCGTAACGCCGGCGTAATCGCTTGAGCGCTTCAATCACGCTAACGACGAACGTCAGTCCGAAGAGGGGGCCGAAATGAATCGATCGAACCCAGCGATGAACATGTATGCCCTGAATGATTTCGTCGCGCGGTTCGACGGGGACGCTATGCGTGACGACGTGGACCTCGTGGCCGCGGCGCGCGAGTTCGGCGCCCTGAGCGAGGGCCTGGCGCTCGGCGCCGCTTTGATGAGGATGAAAGTAGCTGACGACATAACAGACGCGTAGCGGCGAGTCGGAGATCGCGTCGTTCTGTCGATCGACGGTCATCCGCCCGCCTCGCTTTAGCGTGCGATCATCAGGTTGGTGATCGGCTCGCCTGTCGCATCGACGACGACTCCCGAATCGACGGTGATCGGGCGTTCGAACACCTTTTGATTGGGAAGCTGAACAACGACGTTCCAATCTCCCGACGGGAGGCCGATCGAGAATCGACCTTTGGAGTCGGTTTTCGCTTTTCTGGGGGCGAACGCGTTGAGCTGATGCGTGACGACGACCTCGACCCCCTCGACCGGCGTGCTGGTATCGGCGGCGACGATTGTCCCTTCGAGGGCGCCTCGCTTGGGCGCGACGACGGCTTTGTGACTCGGATAAACCGCGGGCTTTTTCGATTCGCGGCGGATGATCTCGCTATCGGCCTCGGGTTGAGGAGGCGGGATCTGCTGGGCGTCCTGAGCGGGGGGGACATAAGCTCCCGAAGCCTTGCCGCCTGTTGCAGTTGCGTCTTCGCCGACCGCGGAAGATTTGCCCCCCTTGGGCGTCGAGCTGATTCCCCGCGGTTCCGATCCTTGAGCGTTCGGATTCGCGGGAGTGACCTTGGGAGGAGGCGGGGCGTAATCGCAATCGGTGACGACCGCATACGACGTGGCGCGAATCGGTCGGTCGACGACGTAGGAAGATGTAACATAGGCCGTCGGCGAGAGATAAACCGTCGGCGAGGCGTAAACGGTGGGAGTCGTGTAAACCGTCGGCGTCGTGAAGACCGTCGGGGTCGCGAGGAGCGGAGCGCCGTTTACGATCCGCGAACGCGTGACCGTGCGTCGCGGGCGATAGCGCGTCGTCGTCACCACGTAGGATGTGGGGCTCAACGCGTAAGTCGGCGTGAGGAAAGAGGATTCGTAAACCGTGGGGACGACGTACGAGGTTGAGGAGACGTACGTCGTCGGCACGACATACGATGTCGAGACGACGGGCGACGAGGCGACATAAGTCGTCGGCGTCGTGAAGACGGTTTCGACCGGCGAGACGGCGATGAATTCGTCGATCATGGATGCGGACGACGCCTGCGCCGCGGAAAAGAGCGTGACAAACCCCGCGCATACGAACAATCGCCGGGGGGAAATACGAGTCATCGTTACGAACTCCTGCTCCAAAACGCTTTGCTACGGGACGATAAGGCCTCCCGGCCGAAAGAACCCGCTCCGTGCGAATCTTCGTTGCAATCAATCTTATCACACCACGAGACGATGTACCAAGCCGCGAGCGATTCCCCGAATGCGATTTTCGCGAATTTCGACGGCTTGACACGACGGCGCAAATCGTTTATCGTCGATATACGATGAAGGCGAGCGAGGTGTAATCCAGGGATACAGACATGAAGGAATACGATTTTCTTTCGAGCGCGCGGGCGGCGACGGGTAAGGAACGAACGGTCGGGAAAACCGAGGTTGAGTTGGCCGGGTTGGCCAAGGCGATCGGTCATCCCGCTCGGGTGAAGATTCTTCGATATCTTGCGAGTCGCGATTCTTGCCTCTGCGGCGACATCGTCGACGAGATCGCGCTGGCGCAATCGACCGTGTCGCAGCACCTCAAAATACTTAAGGATTCCGGGCTGATCCAGGGCGAAATCAACCCCCCGCGGGTTTGCTATTGCATTAATCCCGCCGCGATCGCCCGGCTCAAAGCTCTCGTCGACGGCTTGTGACATTTTTTTTGATTCGATTGATCGTTTATCGACGATCAACGATCAGCGATCAACGGCGATCAGTGATTCGTGTTGATATTTTATCAAAGTGGAGCGAGTATATGAACGATACAACAACGATTATCGACGCGGTGAAATCGAAATACGCGTCGGTCGCGGAGAGCGGGCTTTCGACCGCGCACGAGGGCGTTCGCGCCGTGGCCGAGGCGTTCGGCTACACCCCCGAGGAGCTCGCGGCGATCCCCGCCGCTGCGAACATGGGGCTCTCGTGCGGCAACCCGACCGCGACCGCGAATCTGAGGCCCGGCGAAATCGTCGTCGATCTCGGTTCGGGAGGAGGGCTCGACGTCTTCCTCGCCGCGCGGAAAGTCGGCGTGAACGGTCGAGCGATCGGAATCGACATGACGCGGGCGATGATCGATCTGGCGTTGAAAAACGCGGCGAACGCGGTTGGAGACGACGGACGACCGTTGACGAACGTCGAATTTCGTCTCGGTACGATCGACCGGCTTCCATTGGCCGACGCTTCGGTCGATTGCGTGATCTCGAATTGCGTGATCAATCTCGCCCCCGATAAGCCCGCGGTGTTTCGCGAGATCGCGCGGGTTCTCAAGCCTGGAGGAAGGCTCGCGGTCAGCGACATCGCGCTCAAAAAACCGCTGCCGCGCGAGATCGGCGACGACTTGATGGCGTATGTCGGCTGCATCGCCGGAGCGATTCCGATCGACGATTATCGCCGCGGCCTGGTTGACGCGGGATTTGAATATGTCGAAATCATTGATTCCGGCGCCGATTTGAACGCGTACGCCAAAATCGATAATCAATCGGGGTGTTGCTCGCCTTCGATGAATGAAACGGGCCTCGGGGTCGTCGACGCGGGATGTTGTTCAACTTCGATCGAACCCGCCGCGTCCGACGAAGGATGTTGCGCCCCCGCGATCGGCCCCGCCGCGGTCGTGAGCGACGACCTTCTCGCGCGCCTCGCCGACCTGCTCAAACGCCACGACGTCAACGATTTCGCCGCGAGCGTCAAGGCGTTCGCCGTCAAGCCGAAAGCATCGTGAAATCGATACGTCGGCAATTCCTTGAATCAATGATAAAAAACTCGGGCGCCGATCCATTCGAATCGGCGCGCCGTGTTTATCGACGATTCCATATTGGAGCGATGGAATCGATCAAGTCGATCTTGATGTTTTAGAAAATCCGCGCCAGCGTTCCGCCGTCAACGACGATTGTCGATCCGGTGACGTACGCGCCCGCGTCGCTCGCGAGCAGGAGCGCCGGGCCGATCAGTTCGTCGGGGTCGCCCCAGCGGCCGAGCGCCGTTTTGGCCGCGAATTCATCAAGCTGCGCTTTCGAGAGCAGGCTCGACGGGAGATCGGTGAGGAACGGCCCCGGTGCGATGCAATTGACCGTGACGCCGAACGGTCCCAGATCGAGAGCGCTTGCGCGAGCGAGGCCGATGAGCGCCGATTTTGTGGCCGAATAAACGTTCCTCCCTGCCGCCGAACTGAAACCCATGATCGACGAGATATGAATCACCCGGCCCCACCGGCGCTCCTTCATGCCCGGCACGAGAGCCCGCGTGAGCGCCATGCATGACGAAAGGTTGAGCTCGATCAGCCGATCCCAAACGTCGTCATGGATCTGGTCGATCGCCTCGGGGACGTTGCTCCCCGCGTTGTTCACCAGAATGTCGACGCGACCCGAAAGAGACAGGGCGCGATCGGCGAGGGAAGCGACGTCGGAACGTTTCGTCATATCGGCGACGATGTAATCGACGGGAACGCGCGATTCGGTCGACTTTTTGATCGAATCGACCGCGGCCTTGAGCTCGTCCTCATGGCGACTTGAAACGATCACGCGAGCGCCGGCGTGCGCGAAACCCGTCGCCATCGCCTTCCCCAATCCCTTGCTTCCTCCGGTCACCAGCGCCGTCTTCCCCGAAAGATCAAAAAGTCTCGATAACATCGCCCGTTCTCCCTCGCTCTTGTCTATAGGTTTAAACTTGTGTTAAATCAAGCATGTCATTCGATTCGACGGTTCGGCTCGCGCGCGTTATCAGGGAACGGCGGTGTCCGCTCGTTTCGGATCGACACGACTCGCCGAGCCATCGTAACCGCGCACACGGGGCGACGCCGGCGGTTCGCTTTCGTCGCGGTTTGATTCGATTCCCGGCTCGGGAAGTTGGCGAACATCGCGGTTCGATTTTTAAGATCGCGGTTCGTCGATCAGGTCGAGGCGCGATCCGAACGCGACTCGAGCGACGTTCATTTGAGGAATTGTCGGGCGGGCTCGATTTGCGATTTCGCGCCGGGCCGAAGGTTGCCGCGCGCCGTTCGACGGGTCATGATAAGGCGAATGCAAGGCGTCGCGGCGCAACGTCGCGGCGGTTGATTTCAACCATAAACCTTCGGAAACCGGCAATGCTGCTCTCTCGATTCGCCGCGGCGGTCGCGGTCGCGACCCTGATCGGATCGGTCGCGGTCGCCGCCGACCCGCCCCCCAAACCGATCAAGGCGCTGTTCGTGTGCGGCGGCTGCTGCCACGATTACACCAATCAAAAAAACCTGATCAAAAAAGGGCTCGAAGAACGCGCCCACATCGAGGTCACCGTCGTTCAACAGGGAGGGACTTCGACCAAATCGGAAATCGATTTATATAAAAACGATGATTGGTCAAAAGGTTATGATATTGTCATTCATGACGAATGCTTTTCCGACGCCAAAGATCCCGCGTGGCTTGAGCGAATCCTCAAGCCTCACAAGGCGGGATTGCCCGGAGTCGTCGTGCACTGCGCGATGCATTGTTATCGCACGGGATCGGACGAATGGTTCAAGTTTTGCGGCGTCACTTCGCGGCGCCACGGGAAGCAATATGCTCACGACGTACTTAACCGCGATGCTGAACATCCAATCATGAAAGGCTTTGGTCCCGCGTGGGCCAATCCCGCGGGCGAACTTTACTGGATCGAAAAAGTGTGGCCGACTGCGCACGCTCTGGGATCGTCCAAGAACCAAGAGAACGGCCACGACGAAGTTTGCGTGTGGACGAATCAGTACGAGGGGAAAACGCGAGTCTTCGGTACGACGATCGGCCATCACAACGAAACCGTAAGTGATCCCGCCTATCTCAATTTGATGACGCGGGGCGTGTTGTGGGCTTGCGACAAGCTCGACGACAAATACCTCAAACCCGTCGAACCCCGGAAGGTTTCGATCAACGAAGCCAAAGGTAAGCACGCGACGGCTTCGAGCGAGGAGACGGGCAAGGGAAATCTCGCGGGAGGCGCGTTCGACGGCAATGGGGCGACCCGCTGGTGCGCCGCGAACTCGAACGCGGGCGAGTGGCTCGAGGTCGATCTCGGCAAGCCGACCAAAATCGAAGGGATTACGCTTGAATGGGAATCCGACGGCGCCGTCTATCGCTACAAAATCGAGGGTTCCGCCGACGGCTCAAACTGGAGGACGCTCGTCGACGCGTCGCGAAACAAAGAAAACGGACCTTATGTTCATAAGGATCATCTTGGTTCTTCGCGATACGTGAAGGTCGTTTTTTTGGGGAGCGACACGGGTTCGTGGGGGAGTTTGCGCGAGGTTTTGGTCGACGGGGGACGTGAGGAGGTCGTGCGGCGCGAGGAGCGCGCCGCGCCGGCCTCGGCGGATCCCAGGCTCGCCGACGTCAAGGTTCCCGAGGGCTTCGAGGCGCGCGTTTTCGCCGCGCCTCCCGCGGTCAATTACCCCGTTTATGTCGCGGCGTCCCCCGAGGGGGACGTCTACGTTTCGGTCGATCGCAACGGCTCGCTCGATCGCGAGCCGCACCGCGGTTCGGTCGTCAAGCTGTCCGATCTCGACGGCGACGGTCGAGCCGATCAGGCCAAGCTTTTCGTCCCCGACGTCGATTCTCCCCGCGGCCTCGTTTGGGATCACGATCGCCTGTATCTTATGCATCCTCCTCATTTAAGTGTATATATCGATCACGATCACGACGGCATAGCCGACGAACATAAATATTTGGTAAAAAATATTGCTTTCGGATTTAAAGATCGTCCCGCGGATCATACTTCGAATGGCGTGACGTTGGGGCTCGACGGCCGGCTTTATCTCGCGATCGGCGATTTCGGCTTCCTGCGCGCCGAGGGCGCCGACGGCCGCACGTTGCAACTGCGCGGCGGCGGAGTCGTTCGCGTTGGTACCGACGGCACGGGTTTGGAGCTTTACTCGCGCGGTACGCGTAATATTCTTGAGGTTTCGCTCGACCCGCTCTTAAACGCGTTCGCCCGCGATAACACCAACGACGGCGGAGGCTGGGACATCAGGCTGCATCACTTCAGCGGAATCGAACATCACGGATATCCGTCGCTTTTCCAAAATTTTTCCGACGAAATCGTTCAACCCCTCGCCGATTACGGCGGAGGTTCAGGGTGCGGAGGGCTCCATCTCGCCGAACCCGGC
>JAKBCQ010000470.1 GCA_021807585.1 Planctomycetota bacterium
TCCCGCGGAATCTCCCTCGACCAGGAAAAGCTCGCTCGAATCTTGATCGTGCGTCGTGCAGTCCATCAATTTGCCGGGGAGGCCTCCCCCCGACAAAACCCCCTTGCGGTTGCGTACGAGTTCGCGCGCCTTCCGCGCCGCCTCGCGCGCCTCGGCGGCGAGATACGCCTTCTCGATCACCTTTTTGGCGACCGACGGATTCGTTTCCAGGAACGCCGTCAGTTTGTCGTTGACGACCTTGGCGACGATCCCCTCGACCTCGCTGTTGCCAAGCTTCGTTTTGGTTTGACCCTCGAATTGCGGGTCGGGAACGCGAACGCTGACGATCGCCGTCAAACCTTCTTTAAAATCCTCGCCGGTGATCGTCAGATCTTTATTGCGCGAATTCGACGCGGCCTTGGCGTACGCGTTCAACGTGCGCGTAAGCGCCGCGCGAAACCCCGTGAGGTGCGTTCCGCCCTCAATCGTATGAATATTATTGCAATAACTGACGACGTTTTCGTTGTTCGATTCGTTATATTGCGCCGCGACCTCGACCTCGACGCCGCGCTCGTCGTCTTTGCCGACGATGACGACGGGGGGGTGAAGCGGAGTTTGCGCGCGGTTGAGATACGCGACGAACCCTTCGATACCGAGTTCGGAATGGAATACCTCGCGTTTGGGCTCGTCGCCCCGCTCGTCGATCAGTTCGATGCGAATACCTTTATTTAAAAAGGCGAGTTCGCGCATTCGCTTTTCTAAAACATCATAATCGAATTTGATATTGGGAAAGATCGTGTCGTCGGGAAGGAAGCGAATCGTCGTGCCCGATTCGCGCGAGGGACCGTCGGCGCGAACCGCTCCCTGGGGAACGCCGCGGCGGTATTCCTGCCGCCAAACCTGGCCTTCGCGGCGGATTTCGGCCTCGAGCCATTCCGAAAGCGCGTTGACGACGGTGACGCCGACTCCGTGCAAACCTCCCGAAACTTTATACGTATCGTGATCGAATTTTCCCCCCGCGTGGGGCGTCGTAAGGACGACCTCGAGCGCGGTTTTGCCCGAATCGCCGTGCGCGCCGACGGGGATCCCGCGACCGTCGTCGGCGATCGACGCCGAACCGTCGGCGTGCACCGTGACGCGAATGTTCCGACAATAACCCGCCATCGCCTCGTCGATCGAATTATCGACGACTTCATAAATCAAATGATGAAGACCGCGGAGCGTCGTATCGCCGATATACATGCCGGGCCGAAGCCGCATCGCCTCGATCCCCTCGAGCACGCGGATATTGTCCGCGGTGTATTCGCGACCCGAAGTCGCGACCTCGCCGTCAACGCCGAACCCAAGTTGGACGTCGCCGGGGAACGTCGTCACGGGCGCCGATTCATCGGTCTTCATCATCGACATTGAGATTATCACCTCTCAGGGAAATCGAAACGACCGCCGCGTCGTTCACGACGCGATCGGCGCGATCAACAATTCGCATCGATCGAATTCAAGCCGATCCCGGATCGCCCTCACGACGCGTCCGGTTCTCACCGTGTCGTTCTCGCATTACAGTATGATCTGAATTTCATGGGGTCGCCGTCTCAAGGATAATCGCTCACCGATCGTCGACCGACCCCACGCGGAATTTGATGTCGCGGATGACCGACCCGACCGCTTCACCGCGGAGAGACGCCAAAATCGCCTGTTTTTCAAACGCCGCGAACTCTTCCAACAAGGCCGAATGAGCCACGACGACGGTGAGCACGCCGCGGCGAATCCCCCCCAATTTCGTGAGCTTGCTTCGCGATTCTCCAACCGCGCGACTCCACGCCGACTCAAGCTCGTCGCGGGCGCGCAACCGTGCGTATCCCCGCGCCGCGAATAAATCGGTCAGAATGTCTCCGAGCTGCCGCGGTCCGTGACGGTCCTGGCTTGACGACATCGCGGCTCGCCGCTCCGATTCGAGTTCCGAACTCGTCGCTTTCCTAATTTCTTGTTTCATGGTAACACGTTCGCCCACGTTTGGCAATGCGAACGATCCCCCCCTCCACGCTTTTTTTCACGCGTTCCTCGCGCCGCGCCCGACAATCCACCACCGCCTCCGTTTCGACTCCCCCTCCCGCAATCGACGGAATGATCAAAACCCAATCGTCTATCATTATTTTTATTTATTCATTAATATATTATTTGAGAACTGTAAGTCTTAATATAGAATCGCCTCGCGCCGCGCCCCGGAACCGAAACCCGCCGAAACGAACGAATTCCGAGCGATCGAGTTGTCGATCCGCCTTTTCGGCGGTACGATTTCGCTGGAGACTCGCGATCAGGCCGACACGCTTCGATCCCCCCTCCGCCGCGAAACGATCGATCTCGGAACGGCGATCGACGAAGGAGAAGCTTGATGGATACACCCGCGGACTCGTTTCCAAACGCAAGAATGAATTGGGAACAAGAGCGCGTCACGCTCGGTCGCCATTATCTCCGCGACCTCGAAACCATGTGGGGAGAATTGCTCAAACTCGCCGCGGTCGTCGAATTATCCCTCAGCTCAAGCGTGCGGGCGCTCCTCGATCGCCGCGCCGACCTCGCCGAACAGGTGACGGGAGACGAAACATCGATCAACGGCTGGGAAGTTCGCATCGAACAACAGTGCCTCAAAGTGCTGGCGCTCCACCAGCCCGTCGCGTCCGATCTCCGTCGCGTCGCCGCGGCGCTCAAAATCAACTCCGACCTCGAACGCATGGCCGATCTCGCCGTCCACATCGCCAAACGCGCACGTAAATTATCCAAGCGCAAAGAAATCGCGATCCCGCAAAACCTCGAAACCCTCGCGCTCGAATCGCTCGCCGCGGTCCGCGACGCGCTCGATGCGCTCGCCCGCTCCGACGCCGCGCTGGCGCGCAGAGTGATCGCATCCGACACGCAAGTCGATCGCCTCCGCGGGTCGATCCTCAAACAGCTCAAACACGCGATCGTCGAACGCCCCGATCAAGTCAATTCGTATTTGCGCCTAATCAACACCGCACGCAACATCGAACGGATCGCCGATCACGCCACCAACATCGCCGAGGCCGTCGTCTACTTGATCGAGGGAGACATCATCCGCCATGTCGCCGATCGCCGAGGCGCCAAAAAACGAGACGAAGATCCCACGACCCGCGTCGTCGATTGAAGCCGAATGTCCGTTCGCCGTTTCATCCCATCGCCGTTCGAGAACCGCCATGCGCACCACAATTCGCCCATTAATCAACCTGTTTCTATTCACCGCGATCGCCGTCTCGGTCGCACAGACTCCCTCCCCCGCGCAACAACCCGGAGGCGAACGCATCCGGGATCAAGATTCGTTCACAAGCACGAATCTCCTCTCGCCGGGAACGCACGACGATTGGCCGCTTAAGGCGCGCGAAGGTGAAACTGTAATGATTTATACATCATCCAGGAATTTCGATCCCATGATCGAATTGATCGATCCGACCGATCGCGTCGTCGCTCAGAACGACGACGTCCGTCCCGGCCGAAGAGACTCCCTCCTCCTCGCCCGGTTAAGTTCGATCGGCGATTACCAGGTGAGGGTCTCGTCTTCGAACGCCGCAGCGGGAGGTGAATATGAATTAACGGTACGAAGGTTCATCCCCTCGGACTTGGCGATCGGAACGCGAGCAACCTCGCTGATCGGTAAATCGTTCGCGAGCTGGAAGAGACTTGACGCCGACGCCGGACAAACCTTGGTGCTCACGGCTCGCGCTTCACGGTTCAAACCGATCGTTCAAATATTCGCGCCCAATGGTGAATCTATGGAAACGGAATCAGCGGGCGACGCCGCCCGAGATTCGGTCAAAGCGATCTTTCGGACCGCTCAAGCGGGCGCTTACTTCATCCGCATCGCCACCCCTACCCGCGACGATCCGCGCGAAAGCTACACGGTCACCGTCGCCCGCGGACGTGAATTCCCCATCACGATCGGAGCGCAAAACCAGGAACGGCGAATCGAAGCCGGCGGACTCGACCTCTACCCGTTT
>JAKBCQ010000471.1 GCA_021807585.1 Planctomycetota bacterium
TTCGGAATCCTTATGGATGGAGCGTGCGTTTTGGTGTGAGAACCGCGTCAAAAACCCGATCGAAGATAAAGCACAAACGGCGCCGGATCTCGATTCGTGCGGAATCGGCCCGATTTCGCCAAGCCGGCGAAAATTTGGGCGAGAAGATCCCGCTTCGGCGGGGGTTCTGCGCCCAATCCTATCGTGAACGATACGGGTTCAATAATTCGACATACGAATCTCAAACAGCGAGGAAGAAGCGTGCGGCCCGGGTCGAACGCTTGGAGCGAGGCTCGCGGATCGTCGAAGTTCGCACGCAATTCCCGCAAGGCGCGAAAGATGCAATGATCAACGAAGAGCGAGTACGACGTCGGTAGACATAACGTATACAAGAAATCATGGAATCGGGAATAAACCGTGAGCGGCGAAACCAAGCGGCGATTTCCGCCTGAAACGCGTACGTTGCAGTTGATCGCGGTCGTGATTTTATTCGCGTCGTCGATCGCGTCGCTCGTCTGGACGGTCGTCGTATTCGTCGACCGTGAGGCGCGGCGGAATTCGGCGGGACGCATTCTCAGCGAGGCGTCGAACCGTATGATTCAAGCGGGCTCGGCCGAACTGACGCGGATGATTCCGCGTTGGCCCGCCGAGGTCGCCGACGAACATTGGCTTATCATCAATCGTCGTCTTGCCGAATTGACCGATTCGATTCTAAGAGATTATCCCGGAGTCGAAGGGGGCTACTTCAGCGAATACGGCAAAAAATTCGTCGGTTTCGCCTTCCCCACCGAACCCCTTCCTGTCGCCGAGAAGAACTCGAAGAGAAGAATCCCCGCTCGATCGGGCCCTCCCGAACGCGAATTCGACCTGATCGAGATTCGCGTGAACGCCGCGATTCGGAAAAATAAAGTCCTGTTTGGCGTCGAGAGCGTGCCGCCGAGCACGGTCGCGGTGCGGACCGCTCCGGTGTATTACGAGGGGGCGATCGTGGGCGCGGCGTGGACGATGATGCGCATCGAAGACCCGCTATTTGTGAGAACATCTACGCGCGGTTACTTGTTAGCGTCGGGGTTCGCGCTCGCGGGAATCGTCCTTTCGTTGGTGATGACGATCGGCCTGGCGCGGACCGTTCGCAAGCAGGCGGTCGAACGGAACCGGTTGCAAACCGAACTGAGACGCAACGAGCGGTTGGCTGCGCTCGGCAAATTGCTGGCGGGGGTGGCGCATGAGGTCCGCAATCCGCTCGCGGGAATACGCTCGACGGCTCAACTTTGGCAGCGCGGCATCGGACCCGATTCGGAAAGCGCCGGCGATCTGATCGCCGAGGTCGATCGCCTCGAAGCGATCGTTTCGCGGCTGCTCCAATTCTCTCGCGCCGAGACTTCGGAGCTGGCGCCCGGCGATCTCAACGCGGTCGTCGCCGAGGCGGCGCGGCTCGCTCAAGGCCCCGCCGAGCTCGAAGGGGTGAACGTCGAGGTCGAACTCGAGCCCGGTCTACCCGCCGCGGCGATGGCGCCCCAGGCGCTCATCCAGGTGTTCCGCAACCTCACGACAAACGCGCTTCAGGTTTCGCCGCCGGGGTCGTCGATTCGACTGACGACGAAAGTCGAACCGGGAGGTCGCAGGCTGCTTGCGAGCGTTCGCGATCAGGGGCCGGGGCTCTCTCCCGACGTCCTTCGTCATCTATTCGAACCCTTCTTCACGACCAAGTCCGAAGGGACGGGATTGGGGCTGGCGATCGCACGCGAGATCGCGCTGGCTCATCGCGGCGACCTCAAAGCCGAGAATCGAACCGATTCTCGCGGAGCGTCGTTCACCCTCGTCCTTCCCGTCGTAGCCGCCGAAACGCCCGCCGAGAAAAAAGTCGACGCGGTTTTCACTTAAGAATGATAAACTCAAGCCGGTTTGGGAATCGGTCGGACGCGAACCGACCGATCGTCAACCGTTGATTTGATTCTTATCCTCGCCGATTCATCCTTTTTGGATCAGGATGCGACGAATGACGCGAATATTGGTGGCCGACGACGATCGGACGATCCGGCGCAATCTGGCGCGGCTGTTAAACGCCGAGGGTTTCCAGGCGATCGAGGCGGTCGACGGCGACGACGCGCTCGAGAAGATCCGAACCGAGCTCCCCGAAGCGGTGCTGCTCGACCTGAAAATGCCCGGAAAAGACGGGTTGGACGTGCTCGCGGAGATCGGTCATCGACTCGCCGAGCTTCCCGTGATCGTCGTTACCGCGTTCGGCGGATCGGCCGCCGCGATCGAAGCGATGCGCCGCGGTGCTTACGATTATTTATCAAAGCCTTTTGATCTCGACGACGTCTTACTGACGCTCAAACGAGCATTGCGCCAGCGCGAGTTGACCGCCGAGGTGATGTCGCTGCGCGCCAAGGCGCGCGACGACGACGGCGACGATTCCGAACCCGAGCCGTCCGCCGCCGAGCCCGAGATGGTGGGAAAAGGCGCCGCGATGCGCGAGGTTTTCAAGGCGATCGGGCTCGCCGCGCGCACCGACGAGCCCGTTCTGATCATCGGCGAGAGCGGCACGGGCAAGGAACTCGTCGCCGCGGCGCTGCACCGCCATTCGGCGCGAGCCAAGGGGCCGTTCGTTCGCGTCAATTGCGGAGCGCTCCCCGAATCGCTGATCGAAACCGAACTCTTCGGCCACGAAAAAGGGTCGTTTACCGGCGCCGACAAACAACGCATCGGTCGCTTTGAACGCGCCCGCGGCGGCACGATCTTCCTCGATGAAGTCGGCGAGATTCCCCTTCCCTCGCAGGCCAAGCTGCTCAGGGTGCTTCAGCGTCACGAGTTTGAACGCGTCGGCGGAACCGAAACTCTCCAAACCGACGCCCGGATCGTCTCCGCCACCCACCGCGATTTACCCAGAGAAGTCGCCGCGGGAAGGTTCCGCGAAGACCTGTTTTATCGGCTCAACGTCGTCAGGATCGCGATTCCGCCGCTCCGCGAACGCGTCGACGATATCCCGGAATTAGCTGAGCATATCCTTAGACGTTTGGAACGGAAATACGGCTGGCACGGTCTTTCGCTTTCGGACGAAGCGCTCCGCGCGATCGAGACGCACGACTGGCCGGGGAACGTTCGCGAGCTTGAAAACAGCCTCGCCCGCGCCGCGATCGCGGCGCGCGGACAAGTGATCCTTCCTGAACATATCTCGAAGGATGACACTTCGGCGGAACACCCCGTCGTCACGACGAGCTTCGTTCGCCCTGAAAACGACGACGATCTGCCGCTGAGGGCGATCCTCGCCGAAGTCGAAAGATGGGCGATTCAACGCGGCCTCGACGCGTGCGACGGCAATCGCACCCGCGCCGCCGAACGCCTGGGCATCAGCCGACGCCAACTTTTCGATAAAATCCGTGAATATAATCTTCGCGTTAAATAAGGCTATGTTTACCTTATTGATTTAATGACTCGCCGACTTGTTTAACCTTTTGCTCAGCCCGCCGCGGCGAGCGAATCCGCGGCGAGCGGGTCGGCGTCGATGTATTCGTAATAGACGTTCCGTTGCCTTGGAATGTAGCCCGCCTCGGCGATCGCGCGACGCAACTCCTCAAGCGATAAATGAAAGACCGTCCCCGCCGAGGAGACGACGTTCTCCTCGATCATCAGGCTTCCCATATCGTTGGCGCCGAAGTAAAGAGCCGTCTGGCCGATCTTCGCGCCCTGGGTGACCCACGACGATTGAATATTGGGAATATTATCGAGATAAAGCCGTGAAACCGCTTGCGTGCGTAGATATTCAAACGCCCCCGCCGCGGGAACGTGCGCCATGTCGGTATGATCGGGTTGAAACGTCCACGAGATAAACGCGGTCAACCCCCCCGTCTCGTCCTGCAGGCGTCTCACCCGCTCGAAATGCTCGACGCGCTCGGCGAGCGTCTCGATATGGCCGAACATCATCGTCGCGGTCGACTTGCCGCCGAGCTCGTGCCAAACGCGATGCACGTTGATCCAATCGTCGGACAACACCAGATCGGAA
>JAKBCQ010000472.1 GCA_021807585.1 Planctomycetota bacterium
AAGGTTCGAGCGCGATCGTTCGATCGCTCGATCCGAAATGGAAAATGAGAGCCATGCGTTCGATCGTCGAATCGATGGCGATCGAAGACAAATCAAATTCTGCTCATACTCCTTACCTTTTCGAGTTCATGACCGGCGCCGAACGATTCACATTCGTCGATCACGCGATCGCTCGGCGCGTACTCGCTTTGATAGCCGCCGAGGCGATCGAAATCAAAGACGATCAAAACAACCACCAATTCCTCCCGTTCATCGCTGAATTGCAGGCTAAAGCGGGAGATTACCAAGGCGCGATTCATACATCCGAATCGATTCCGATCGTCAAGCCGGCCGACCCCAATCTTACGCTGATCTCTTGGAGCGAGGCGGTCAGACCGGCGACAATGGCGATCATCGCGCGACAAATCGCCGACCGCGGTGACGGAAAATCGGCGATCGCTCTCATGAATCGCTCGAGTTCCTTGGTGCATGGAATCGTGTCTGTCAATCAAAAATTGAATGCGCAAGTTTGGCTTTCACAAAAGTACGCCGAAATCGGCGCGACGCCGGAAAGTCGTCGACTTCTCGCCGAGGTGGATGAGCAGATCAAAATCACCGATGAAAGTATGCGATCGCTTTTCCTTCGGAAAGTGACCGAAATCCAGCTTATGATCGGAGACGTCCGATCCGCGATCCGAACGATCGACTCGATGAGCGATCATCGAGGCGCCGAAAAGGTCGAGGCTCTTCGGGCGCTCGCTTACGCCAAGGTCGCCGAGGGGGATGAACTTCTCATCAAAGAGCGGCTCTCCAAATTCCTCTCGACTCACCCCGAGAAACAAAAACAATCCGACGACCAACCGGTGCGATTCGTCATTCCCGACGGTGAAATCGAGTCGTTCATTGATTCCAACACACAAATCGATTTATTGTGCGTCGCCGCGAAAGTTCGCGTCGGCGACGTCGACGGCGCGATCCGAACCGTGAGAGACATGGCCGTTATAACGAGATTCGAGGGCGCCGATGAACTCGCGCGTGCACTTGTGAAACGAGGAAGATTCCATGAGGCGATCACTCTCGCCGATTGGTTCGAATCGAGAGAGTCCCGCTTTCTCTTTCTCAATCGCACCGCGAATTCGATCGCCAATTTCCATAAAAAACAATGATCCTAGAATCGCTTTATACCTTTATGCTCTTTGCATCATGAGCCCTTGTCGATTCAATCGGCGAGGGCTCTTTGAATCTTTTCGATTCGTTCGCATACGCGACAAAGTATCGAGACCTTTCGGTTGGAGTAAATCGCTGATCGTCGAAGCATTTCTTCAAGTTTCTCGCAACCCGGTCCGATGAATTCGGCGAAGACGACGACGCGGGCTTCTTATCACCCCGCGGTCGACTCAACCCGACCCGGATCGCGATAACATGCCCAAGGACGAACGGCGCGACGTCGAATCCACTCCGATCGATCGATCCCAAAAGGACTCCCGCGCGCGTCGTAAATCGAGCGGAATCTATCGGTTACACTTCGATTTAAAAGTCGCGAAAAACGCTCCGGAGGGGTCTGGGAAGCGTCGTCCGCGGTTCGCCGATTTCGACCTGAATGCGCAAATCATGCGGCTCAGGCATGTTAAAACCCTCCCAAACCTCGCTTACCTGGCGATCGAATACGCGACGATCGCGGTCGTCGTCGCCGCGACGATCACATTCGCCGAATACCGATCGTCGTGGAACATCGCGTGGGGCTGGAACGTCCCCGTGTTCGCGGTCGCGATCGTTCTGATCGGCGGCCTGCAACACAGGCTCGCGGGGCTCGGCCACGAATCGTCGCATTACACGCTCGTCAAAAACAAGTTCGCCGGCGACCTGCTCGGCGATCTCTTTTGTATGTTCCCGATCCTTTCATGCATTCATTTTTATCGCTTGTTCCATTTGGCGCATCATCAATTCACCAACGATCACGAACGCGATCCCGATCTTGTGAACATGGGTCGAAGCAAGTTCATCGATCGATTCCCGATGTCGCGCAATCGCTTCGTCCGTTGGTTCTATTTGCGCATGTTCAGCGACCCCGTCTCGTTCGCACGTTACCAATGGGATTATCTTTATGTAAATACGTTCGGCAAAGGCGGCAACGTATATATGAGGGGCGTCGAGGGGGGGGACGGCGCCAAAACGGGGATTCGGCTCGGCACTCTGATCGGCCTCGGCTTCCTTCTCGGATTCAACGCGCTACTGGCGCTGTTAACCCGGAACGGGTCGACCGCGGCGATCGCTCCCGCGGGCGCGGCGGCGATCGCGATCGCGATCGCGGGAGCGTATCTGATACCCGAAGCGATAATTTATCGTTCGCCGTTCCGACAACCGTACTCGCCGCGGCTCGCATCGGCGATTCGCCTTTGTTATTATACCATGTTGATTATGTTTTTGGCGTGGCTGAGGGTCCGCACCAACGGTCGCTCGGCGCTTTATGTGTTGTTATTGTGGCTCGTTCCGCTTTCGTCAACATTCTCTTTGTTCCTTTTATTGCGAGACGTTTATCAACATGCGAACGCCGATCGAGGTCGGTTGACGAATTCGAGAGTTTTCTTTTGCGATCCTTTCACGCGGTGGGCGGTGTTCGTTTACGGGCAGGACATGCACGTGCCTCATCACCTGTTCCCGGCGATCCCGCATTATCGCCTTCGCAAGCTCCACGAGCTGTTGCGATCGACGCACGACGAATACGCGTCGCAGGTCGTCGAATGCCACGGTACGTTCAACGACCGCGGCGGACGAACGACGATCCTCGACACGCTGACGAAACCGAGAATCGATCACGCCGAATCCGTAGCTCAACGGGTCGTCGACTGATCGCTCCTCCCTCGATCCGTTTCGGCGAACCGACCCGACTTGAATTGTAAACAGATGCAATTTTATTTCAGTTATGAATCCGACGCGTAAGTATGATTCGAACAAAGAAAATATCAACTTAGCATTATTTACTAAACGCCCCTCTCTCGCATTTAGTAACTGTATCGGGTAATGAACCGACGCGATCTCTCGCTCCTTGAGATTCGATATCCTTCTCACTTCCTGCTCCATTTCGATCCCTCGCTATTGACTTCTCCGACCGACCTGCTAAATTTACAGCATGAGGTTGGTTTTTTAGCACCCCGCGGTCATCGGGGATTCATCGAGATGAAAGCCGAATCGAACCCCGCCGAGTTGAGTCGACGCGAGCGTCAGATCATGGATCTGATTTATCGCCTGGGGAAGGCGACCGCGGCCGAGGTTCGCACCGGGCTCGCCGACCCGCCAAGTTACTCCGCGGTGCGCGCCCTGCTCCGCGTCCTCGAAGAAAAAGGACACGTCCGCCACGAACACGACGGGCCTCGATACGTTTATCTTCCAACGGTCTCGCGCGATAAGGCGAAACGCTCGGCGCTCGCTCGCGTCGTCCGCACCTTCTTCGACGGATCGATCGAAAACGCCGTCTCGACGCTCCTTGATTCGTCCGCCAAAAAACTCTCCGACGAAGAACTCGACCGTCTCGCCTTCCTCATCGAACGCGCCCGAAAACAAGGGAGATGACGATGCACCCTGATTTTCATATCCTTGATCCCCTCCATTCGTCGACGTCGCTCATCCTTCTGATCACGATCGAGACGACCCTCGTCGTCGCGCTCGCGGCGATCGTCGCGATCGCCGGGAAAAAAGCCTCGGCGGCGTCTCGTGCGATCGTCTGGATCGGAGCGATCGCGGCAACAATCGCAATCCCGATCGTCGCGCTCGTCTCTCCTGGTTTCGGAATTCCTCTCCTCGACAATCGCGACGAGGCGAATCGATCGAGCCTCGTCACGCGATCGACTTCGGCCGAAATGCCATCCTCGCCGTCGAATCATGATCGCGTGCAATTTCATTTATCATATGAAGAATCAAAAGGCCCTCGCCTATCTGAATCAAACACCGCTTCTCCAACTCGTTTCGTCGATCCACTCCGAGCGCGAACGATGCATACCAATCCCA
>JAKBCQ010000473.1 GCA_021807585.1 Planctomycetota bacterium
TTCGGCATAACAGTAATAAAATCGCCGCCATGCTCAAATAAGGCCCGAAAGCAAGTTCGTGATCGGACCCGCGAGATTGGATCCCCGACCACCGTTTTCCGATCAATATGAAGATTTTACCGATCGAGTGGAAACGTCAGGGCAAGGTGCCGTTGCCACACGACAGGATCGAGAACTGCCAGCCCACAAACGATCCGATCATCGCCATCAACGTTACATCGCCGAATCCCATCGCCTCCTTGCGAAGCGCCAGCGAACCCAACGTCCGCACCGCGAGCGTCATCCCCCCTCCCGTTAAAAGTCCGATCATCCCGAACCAAAAACCGTCGGCGTGCGTGATCGCGTGCGAAGGCGCCGATCGGATCGTCGGCAGCCAAACCCCGGCGACGATTCCAATTACCATCCCCGGGATCGTGATTTGATCGGGTATCACGGTCAAATCATAATCGATGAAAGTCGCGACGATCAAAAACGCGATCAACGTCGCATCATAGGCCAGCCGGATCAAATCGTCGACCGGAACCGACCCATACCGATCAAGATTGGGAATCACCACGTCGACGCAATACATTAAAACAAATAAACATGTCGTCAACAATTCCACAAGCGAATACCGAATCGAAATCGGCAGCCCGCATCGCCTGCACACTCCTCCTAATAGCAGCCGGCTCAACATCGGCACGTTATCCCGCGGCTCGATCGCCTCCAGGCACCTGGGACAGTGCGACGCGGGCCAGATCACACTCTTCTGCCAAGGAATTCGATATATACATACGTTAATAAAGCTGCCGACGGTCGCTCCGATCGCGATCACGATGAGACCCAACGTCAATGTGACGGCCCACATCATGGGTTCGACTCCCGTCGGAAAGATCCGTCCCCCCACCACGCAGCGATTTCCCTCGCAATCCCCTCGGCGTCGAGATCGTCGGTCGCCACCGTGAAATCGGCCAGTTCCTGATAAAGCGGCGCACGCTCGGCGAGGATCGCTTCAAGCTCGTCAAGCGTTCCCAGCGGGGTGAGGGGAGGGCGGTCGTCAACCTCGACGCCGTGCGCCTTGAGCCTGCGGCGGATCGTATCGATCCCGGTTGAAAGCCAAACGATCGCGCCGTGACGGCGCAATCGAGAGCGATTCGACGCGCGCAAAATCGCGCCCCCTCCCGTCGCGACAATCGAACCCGGAGCGTGCTCGATCAGTGTGGAAAGCGCGTTCTCCTCGATGTCGCGAAAGTCGCTTTCGCCCGATTCATCGAAGATCGAACGAATCGACCTCCGCTCACTTAATGTTATCAAAAGATCTAGATCAATAAAATCTCGATCGAGCGCGCGCGCCAGCCGCTCGCCGACGGTCGTCTTTCCCGACCCCCGCAGACCGATCAACGAGATTCCCGGCGTTCGCTCGCCGTTCGCTCGGCTCACAATTGCGCCGCTCCAATCTTGCGGCGAAACGTCGAACGCATCGTCTCGAGCGGCGCGGGCATTCCCGTATAAAGCTCGAACTGCATCGCCGCCTGCTGAATAAACATTTCAACACCTGTAACGGTCACGCACTCCCTATCTCTGGCAAGTTTCAGGAACATCGTGTTCTCGGGGCGATAGACGACGTCGAACACCACCATCCCGGGCCGAAATCCCGCGGGAGGGACCGGAGTCGAATCGACGTCGGGATGCATCCCGACCGGTGTGCAATTGATCATAATATCGACAAGTGTCGCGGCGCGCATCCCCCAGCTCGTGCTCCGACAACCGACCTCGGATGCGAGTTTGACCGCCTTCTCGTCGTCACGCGAGCAGATCGTCACCCCCGAGCCCCGACGCGATAAACCGAACGCGAGCGTCCGCGCCGCACCGCCCGCTCCCAAAATCAAAATCTGCTTATCCAACAGCGGGCTCAACTCGGGGTCCATGCGGCCGCCAAGCGCGTATTCAAGCGAATCCATCGCCGCATGATAATCGGTATTATAACCGAGAAGCTTGTCGTCGCGGAACACGACCGTGTTGCAAGCTCCCGTCATATCGACCGCTCGATCCGCCTCGGTCAAAAGCTCCATCATCGGCTCTTTATGAGGAATCGTTACACTCATCCCCTTCACTCCCAACCGACGCAACCCGCCGATCGATTCCTTCAGCTTGCCCGCCGGAATCCGGATCGGAACCATCACCTTGTTCATCTCCAAATTGCGAAACGCCGCATTGTGAACCGGTGGAGAAAGCGAATGGCCGATCGGATCGCCGATCACCGCGTAAACCTCGGTCTCCGCATTAATTTGATCATAATAGTAATCGTCTTTCAAATCAAAAAATTGCGGCATCCCGGGAGCGAACGTCCGTTCGGGGTTGAATCCCGCGTAAGTCATCGCCGAACCGTATTTGGCGTTGAGAATCCGCGTGAACCGCGCCCAATCCCCCATCCCCACGCCGATCGTGGGAACCTTGGCCGACGACGACTGAATCGCCTCGAGGACGTCGCACGTGTCGTCAAGCGTCGGCGCGGGGACCGCGAACTTAACATAATCCGCCGCGAGACCACGCGCCTTCTCCAGAATATCGGCCAGGTCGGAAGGATTACGTTTGAAATTATGATAACTAATAATGCGTTTGGTTTTGCCGAATCGGGGAATCTTATCGGCGATATCGATCTCGAGATCGACCATATCGACCCCCATCACGATCGCCTCGCGAAGAATCCGTTGCCGCTTCTCCTCGTCGCCGCGAAAGATCCCTCCGTCCGATCCGCGCCTCACCGTAACGACGATCGGGGTGAACCGTTCCTTGAGAATCCGCTTTAAATCGGGCTCACGCCGCAGGCAGTCGATCCGCAGCTCCACGAGCTCGGCGCCCTCTTCAGCGGCTTCTTTCCACTCGGCAATCAGCGCCGAATGGCGCCCCCGTCCCAACGTCACACAAATCATCCGCTTGGCTCCGACATCACGGCTGCGATCACGATGCGACCGCGCCTTTCTCTATTTCCCCGGCCTCTCAATCGACGACCCGATTCATTCTAACCGATTAAGCAAGCCCGAGCGCCCGAACTAGCGATTCATCGGTTGTTCGAACCCATCGAGCGATTCTTCGGACGTTCCAACGCGTCGTTCGCCGTCGACGTTCGAAGCCAAGCGAATGAAGGCCCCTCCGCCCAAGCCAAACGCGCCCATCAACACGAAGCACCAACTTTTTCGAGGGCCGGAACGCCGATCCCGTCGCGAAAACATCGGTTCGCGACGCTCCGATTCGCTCCATCAACCTCGCTCTTTCAAAACCGCTGAAAGCGCCGACGCCGAACCCGATATTCCAGTTTCCACAATCATAACCGATCAAATTATTCATAAATTAGAATTGATTTATAAAAAAATATCGATCGATTTTTTTCGTTTGCCTAATTTATTATATATTAAGATTTTCTTTGTCGATTTACGTCCTGCCGAATTGCCGTTCGAGTTCGGACCGAGTGAAGACGAGCGCCGTCGGCCTGCCGTGAGGGCAATGATGCGAATCCGCCGCCAGATGACGACGCTTCAACAACGCCTCGATCTCAAGCGCCGAAAGCGGATTCCCCGCCTTCACCGCGGCCTTACACGCGATCATACTTAAAATCTCTTCAAGAACCGCGTCCCGCGTCGGCGGCAACGGCTTGGCGCGAAACATATCGACCAAATCCTTGAGCAAACGTCCGGGATCGACGTTCGGCAGCATCGCCGGAACGCTTTGAATCAAAAGCGTATCGCCGCCGAACGGCTCGATCTCAATCCCCAACCGACCCAACGCCTCACTCCGCTCCATAACAAGCGCCGCGTCCGAAGCCGAAAGCTCGACCGGCTCGGGTACGAGCAACCGCTGCGATTCAATCCCCCCGCGATCGATCCGATCCCTCAACTCCTCATAAAGGATCCGCTCATGAAGCGCATGTTGATCAATAACAACCATCCCCTCAGAAGTCTCGGCGACTAAATAACTATCATGTAACTGAATCGCACGGATTGAT
>JAKBCQ010000474.1 GCA_021807585.1 Planctomycetota bacterium
TAACTACGCCTACACGCAAGGGTTCATCTCGGCGTCCGACAAGGGCGTGTTCCCCCATCCCAACAGCGGACACGTCGTCGGCATCAACGTTCTCTTCTGCGACGGCTCGGTTCACTTTATCCAAAAATCGGTCAACGGAGTCGTTTGGTCCAAGCTGCTCACCCCCGCGGGTAGCCAGCTTCCTTACTACTGCCGTCAGCTCCCCGTCAGCAGCAGCGATTTCTAAAAGCAAGAGAAGCCGTCCGGATCGCCTCAAAATCGCTCCGGGCGGCTTCCGCAACACTCTCCAGCACGAAATGTTAGGTCGCTCTCAATCGAAATCCACGCGTTCCATTCGGGAACTTCCGGCCTTGCGGTTTCCCATTTCCTAGGGTAGAAGACGGTCGCTTTTGAGGGATGTCGGTCGCCGCGGTGATTCCAGGGACGGAATCGCACCGATCGATCCCGGTCGACGCTCTCTCAGTCGGTTCTCGATCGCCGTCGACCGAGCTTCCCCGATCATCGCGCTCCGCGAAGTCGATCCGTCGTTTGAATCGCGGCGGACGCCGTTGATCGTTTCGTTAAACCCTTTCTTTTCAGGGATCGATCCCGCATGATCCGTCGCGAACCGAAGAATCCGCCCGTTCCCATCACCGGACCGGCGCGGAACGACCTCGCGACTTCCCTCAACGACCGAGCGGTCGATGCGCACCCACCCCTCGAATCGTCCAAGCCGATACGCGTCGACCGACTCTACCAGTTGTTTCGGTTCAAGCGACTCGATCGAATCAATCTTTTCGGTCGATCGAATCGCCTCGCCGTCGCTTCCCGCGCGTTCACGGCGGCGTCTCTCACATTCGTATTATCGATCGTCGTCGCATGCGTCTCGCTAGTACGCCCCGCGGCCGCGGTCGTCGAAACCGTCATCACCGCGATCAAATTCGAAGGCCTCAGCACGATCGAGGAAGAACAGGTTCGAACCAAACTCAAAAGCCGAGTCGGTCGCGTCCTCGACGAAAAAACGGTCGATTCCGACATCAAAACGCTTGACGGCACAAATTGGTTTTCACATGTCAAAAGTTCGATTCAATCCGATCCCTCCGGCAAAGGGTCGATTCTCGTCTTCGAGGTGATCGAAAATCCGCTCCTCAAGAGCGTGGAGATCCGCGGGATCACGCGGCACGGAATCAAACTGAAAGAAATCGAGAACAACACCGGCCTCAAAAAAGGCGCGCGGTTCGATTACGTGCGCAACATCAACGCGGTTCAACAAATTAAAACTCTTTATATCGAAAAGGGTTTCGAGCTCGTCGACGTCAAGCTGCTGAAAGGAGGCAAACCGGGCGACAACGAGGTGATCATCAGCGTGTTCGAAGGCCCGCGGTTCCAGATCAAACGCGTGCAATTCGAAGGCAACAAATTCTCGCCCGACGGCGTGTTGATGACCAAAATCACCAACCGCCGCAAACTGCTCGGCCTTTTGCCCGGAACTTATCATTCCGATATGCTTGAAGAAGATATCCGAAAACTTGTTGAATATTATGAAGCCAATGGATACTTGATGGTTGATGTTTCGGCGATCACGCGGCGCGTCCCCGGGGACGACATGGGAGACCTGACCCTCGTTTTCGTGATCGACGAGGGGATCCAATACAAAATCAACGAGATTCAATTCGCGGGCAATAAACGGATCCCCACGGCGAAACTGCGCGAGGCGATTAAGCTTAAGCCCGGAATGGCTTATAAAGAAGACATGAAAGAAATTGATCAAAAAAGCATCCAAATCGAATATAACGAAATCGGCTGCATCAAAACGCAAATCACGGCGCAGCGCGGTTATCCCAACAAGCGCGGCATGGTCGATTTGATCTGGCGGATCGAGGAAAGCGAGCCGTTCCTCACGGGAGAGATCAAGATCCAGGGGAACACCAACACGCAAGACCGCGTGATCCGACGCGAGGCGAACATGGCGGGCCTCGTCCCCGGCGAACCGCTCAACATGAACCGCGTCGACCTGTTGCGTCAACGTTTGGGTAATTTAGGATATTTTCAAAGCAATCCGCAACAAGGAAAGCCGATCGATATTCATCCCGCGAACGAGCGTCCCGCGGATAAACCTTACGGCGACGTGGCGCCTTCACTCTCGACGTCGAATCCCGCTCCCGCTCCCCCCGCTCCCGGAAGCCCCGTCACGCGCTACCAGGACCCTGGAGATCCCCCCGCGATGGGGAACGACCCTGCCGACGATCTCTTAAGCGGCGGAGCGGCGAACCCGGCCGGAGCGGCGAATCCGGGCGCAAACGGCGCCGGCCAGGGCCGGGGACAGGGCGCGGGAATCAACGGAGGGGGTAACGCCGGGGGAGCGCCTTTGCCCCCCGCGATTGGAGGGGGAATCGAGCCGCCGGCGCTCGGCCCGGGAAGCGCGTTCCCTTTCGGCGTCGGCGAGGATCGAGACGAGATCGACCGGTTCGCTCCCCCGGTCAACTCGATCCCCGAAGAGCCGACTCCGCTCGTCCCGGGCCCTCAACCCGGTACGCTCACTCCCCAACCCCCTCCTAGTCCGAACCGAACCAAACCCGTCGGCTCGGGCGTTCCTCCCGGAGTCTTCCCAAGCCTTCCAGGATCGGGCATGACGAATCTCGGACCCGATCGTCAAGAACCGTACAACAACCGGTCGATCGCCGACGTCATCGTCTCGGTCGACGAGGCGCCGACGGGTCGGTTCAACTTCGGCGTCGGCGTTTCGAGCTTCATGGGGCTTCTGGGCTACATCAACCTCGTCGAACAGAACTTCGATCTCTTCAACGTCCCACGGTCGTGGGACGACGTCGTCAGCGGCAACGCCTTCCGAGGCGCGGGGCAGCAGCTTTCGATCAACATGACCGTCGGCAACTTTCTCAACATGGCTCAAGTATCTTTATTAGATCCTTACTTGTTTGATTTGCCGATCGGCGGATCGATGACGGGATCGGCGTTCACGCGGATTTATCCCGATTGGCTCGAAAACCGCCTCGGCGGCAAATTGGGGCTCGGCCGACAATTCGGCACTTCGATCTACGCCGATTTGACGATGAGCGCCGAGGACATCGATTTTTACGGCTTCCGCACTCCCGCCCCCGCGAGCTACCTCGCCGCCGAGGGGCATACGTTTCTCGCGACTTTGAGCCCGAGCATTCGTTATGATAATCGCAATCATCCGTTTTCACCAACGAGCGGTCATTATATCGAAGCGCGTTTCTTACAGGCGTGGGGCAGCTTCACCTTCCCGCAGGCGACGATCGAGGGGCGAAAGTATTGGACGCTGGGGAGCCGACCCGACGGCTCGGGCAAGCGGGTCTTGCTCGTCCGAGGGGTGTTCGGAGCGACGGGACAAGACACCCCGGTGTATGAACGATTCTTCGCCGGCGATTTTCGGAGCTTTCGCGGCTTCTGGTATCGCGGAGTCGGCCCGCACATCTTCGGCGCCAACACGGGAGGTTTCATGGAGGCGCTGGGAACCCTGGAATATCAATTTCCTTTAATGGCTAATGATCGCTTACATCAAGTGATCTTCACAGATTTCGGTACGATCACCCAGGGGTACAGTTTGAACGCGTTCCGGATCGCGGTCGGGACGGGGTTGCGGATCTCGTTGCCGGGAGTGTTCCCGATGCCGATCGCGCTCGATCTCGCGGTCCCGCTGATGCGTCAACCAGGCGATCAAGTACGTTATTTTATGTTCAACGTTGGCGCTTCGTATTGACCCGTTCGGTTTCGACACGGTCTAAATGTCGTTTCGCATCACGACGCGACTCCCAAAGATCATACGCATCCAGGGATCGAAATCCTCGATCATCAACGAATCGTCACGTCCGCCGACAGAGCCGAGCGTTCTCCACAATCACATCTAACGGCCGCCCAGGCCGATCGCTCTTGTATTCCACGCTTCACCCGTCGATTTCGATAGCGGGCCGCAAGCTTGGACACGCCGAAAACCTCGTCTCCTTCTTATCGATCGGCG
>JAKBCQ010000475.1 GCA_021807585.1 Planctomycetota bacterium
GGATCGTCGTCGGGGTCGGGCCTGACGGTTAAAAACCCGCGGTAGCCGCTTTCT
The DNA here is from genome assembly GCA_021807585.1 of Planctomycetota bacterium. Lineage (GTDB taxonomy): Bacteria > Planctomycetota > Planctomycetia > Isosphaerales > Isosphaeraceae > JAKBCQ01. The sequence goes on from JAKBCQ010000475.1 coordinate 55, forward strand.
TCGAGAGCGCCCAACATTTCCTCCCAATCGACGACCCCGGGGGCGAAACCGAATCCGCGCGGGTTGGCGAGTTTGGCGGGCCGATTCGACCCCGCCGAGTCGCTCGCGTGAGCGTGCGCCAGCCGGTTTCCCAGGTCTCTCGTCGCCTGAACGGGGTCGTGCCCGCCGCGAAGGAGTTCGCCGGGATCGACGCTCGCCGCCAATACGGGAGACGGAAATTTCGACAGCAACGAACATAAACGCGCGGGATCGTTCACATCGGTATCAATTGCCAACGTGATACCGTGTTTATCGGCGCGACGTTCGAGATCGCGCACCGCGGATTCGAGCACGACGCGGCGGGGCAAGGCGGGATCGTTCTCGGCGGGGATTTCCCCCAGCCGGATCAACACAAGATTCGTTCCCAATTCGTACGCGAGCTGGAAGGCGCGCTCGGCGCGGCCAATGCGATCGTCGAGTCGATCGGGCGAATCGAACGGTCGACGCGTGGGAAGGTTGAGCGCGATCAATTTGAGTTCGACCGATGCGAGCGCGTGTCGGAGCTCGCGACGGCCTGTTTCGGAGAGCCGATCGGGGGATAAATCGCCGATCGCGTCGAGGACGACTCCCCTTGCGCCCGCCTCGGCGGCGCGGCGGATTCGGTCGCGAACGTCGGCGTCGGTCTCGATACGTAAACCAAGCGGTGAGCGAATCATCGATCGATCCTATCAAATCGCGACGGCGATCGAAACGACGTTCACGGCCGGCTTCGATTGGCGCATCGTCGCGGTTGGAGTTTAATCAAATCGAACGCCGAAGCGACCCCGCAACGCGATTTGATCCTTCCATTGAGAGCTATACAGTAGAACATTTCAACCTTTGAGTCGAGAGCTTGAGAGAACATTGTCAAACACGCGACCTCAACCGCGAACGATCCGTCGTGAGCTCGATTTATCTCCGGACGAACTTGTCCGAAGGATCGGTCGGATGCGCGAGCCCGCTTTGCTCGAAAGCGGCGCGGGCTTCGGCCAAGAAGGTCGTTTCAGCATCTTCGCAGCCGAGCCGCGGCTGATCCTGCAAGCGACTGGACGCGATTGGACGCTCCGCGGCGAGGGCTCGGGGATTCCATCACGGAGCAATCGCGGCGACCCGCTTGAGGCTCTACAAAACATTCTAACCGAATTCGACTTGGCCGATCCCGCGGATCGCTCTCAATTTGATCCCGACGATCCGCCGTTTCTCGGGGGAATGATCGGATACATCGGCTACGATCTCGCTCCGCTTCTCGAACGACTTCCCCGCAAGGCGCCGCGCGAAACGAACCTTCCCGACCTCCGGTTCGCGCTCTACGATACGTTCGTAACGGTCGATCGATCGCGCGACCGCGCGCTGCTCCACCATGTCGATTTTTTTCGTGAGGGATCAAGCTTTTCAAACGAACAAATACATAAGTGGATAAAAGCGCTAAGTTATGACGATCAGATATCCTCCGCGTCGGTTCGAAATATCGATCTTCGAGGGACCGCCGAATCGAACTTTGATCGAGATTCGTACATTCAAGCGGTTGAGCGAGTTCTCGATTATATTCGAGCGGGGGACGTTTTTCAGGTGAATCTGGCGCAGCGGTTTCGGTCGCGAGGCGGGGTCGCGGATCCGCTCGGTCTGTATCGAAGACTGCGGCGATCGAGCGTCGCTCCTTATTCGGCGTTTCTCGCATTCGACGGCTACGCGATCGCGAGCGCGAGCCCGGAATTATTTTACAAGACTCGCGGAGCGTCGGTGACGACTCGGCCGATCAAGGGAACGAGACCGCGCGGCGGCGATCCCGACGAGGATCGTCGGCTCGCGGTCGAACTCGCGGAAAGCGTCAAGGATCGCGCCGAGCTGACGATGATCGTCGATCTAGAGCGCAACGATCTGGGGAAGGTATGCGAATATGGATCGGTTAAAGTCGTCGATCCGTCGAAGATCGAATCATTTTCAAATGTACATCATCTTGTAGCGAAGATCGAGGGGTCGTTGCGATCGAATTCGACCGCGATCGACTTGGTTCGCGCGATGTTTCCGGGAGGGTCGATCACGGGGGCGCCCAAAATCCGTTCGATGGAGATCATCGACGAGATCGAGCGGTGCCGGCGCGGCGTTTACACGGGGATGATCGGCTATTTCGGTCGGGGAGGGGCGAGCGCGTTCAACATCGCGATCCGAACGCTCGTCGTCGAGCCCGATTCGGTCTGTTATCATGTGGGAGGAGGGATTGTCGCGGATTCGGACCCCGCGGCCGAATACGACGAAACGCTCGCCAAGGGGCGAGATTTGGCGCGAACGCTGGCGCGCCGGGAGAACCCCGAATGATCTTCAGCTCGGGTCGAATCCTCGACGAGTCCGAATTTCGTCTACCGATCAACGATCGTTTGCTTGAACATGGCTTAGGTTTGTTTGAAACGCTCCGCACCTGGAACGGCTCGCCCGTTCTTTTATCAAAACATTTAGCACGCCTGATCCGTTCGGCGCGCGCGCTCGATTTGCCTCTCGACGAATCGACTTTACCCGATCGATCGGCGGTCGCCGAGCTTATCGCCGCGAACGATCTTGCGGGAGACGTTCGGCTGAGGATCACGCTTTCGGGGGGTTCGATCGAAGACGGCGCCGGTTCGTCGGTCGTCTGGATGCGGACGACCCGGCTCGACGCGGCGACTTCGGTCGCGCCGATCAAGCTGCTGCTCGCCGAGCCGAGGATCTCGTGGTGCGATCCCCTGGCTCGGCACAAAACAATCAATTATTGGGTGCGCAAGTTGATTTATGAACATGCGAAATCGGCTGGGGGGGACGACGGTTTGATCGCCACGCACGACGGCCGCGTTTGGGAATCGAGCAGGGCGAACTTGTTCCTGGTGTTCGGCGATACGCTCGTCACCCCTGGAATCGACGGACCGATCGTTCCCGGGGTGATGCGTTCGGTCGTCGTCGAGCGAGCGCGTGCGATCGGCATGAACGTGATCGAATCGGACGTTACGATCGATCAAATCGAGCGCGCCGACGAGGTTTTTTTGACGAACTCGGTTCGCGGCGTGATCTCGGCGGCGGATACGCCTGCGCGGTCGCTCGCGGCGCCGGGCCCCCGCACGATCGAATTGACCCAAAGTGTACTCACGTTCCTTAATTCTGGAGCTGAAAATCCATGACGCTTATCATCGATATCGATCGTTTTTTGGAATCGATCGCGCCGCGACGCCTGGCGCAAAGCTGGGACAACGTCGGTCTTTTAATGGGGGATCCGGGAGCGACGATCCATAAAGTAATGACCTGTTTAACCGTTACGCCCGAGACCGCGGCCGAGGCGATCGCGGGATCGGCCGAATTGATCGTGAGCCATCATCCGATTTTGTTCAAGCCGACGCGTACGATCCGGGGGGATCGCGCCGAGACCGAGGCGGTTTGGCGGCTCGCGAACGCCGGGATTGCGGTGATCAGCCCGCACACCGCGTTCGACGACGCTCCGGGGGGCGTCAACGAAATCCTCGCCGAGATGATCGGGCTGCGCAACGTCGCGCCTTTGCGAATATCCACTGATGTTCAATCGAACGGATTTCATAAGTTCAAGATCGTCGTTTTCACGCCCCGTTCGGATCTCGACCGCGTTTCGGCGGCGGCGTTCGCCGCGGGAGCGGGGACGATCGGCGGTTATTCCGAATGTTCGTTCTCGTCGTCGGGTATCGGCGCGTTTCTCGGCGACGATTCGACGAATCCGACCGTCGGCCGCAAGGGAAGGCGCGAACATGTGCGCGAACGCAAGCTCGAGTTCGTCTGCCCCGGGAATCGGCTGGGTGAAGTCGTTCAAGCCGTTCGCACAAGTCATTCGTATGAAGAGCCCGCGATCGACGTTTATCCCCTCGCGGACTTCGAGCACGCCGATCGACCGTCGGGTCGGATCGGAAATT
>JAKBCQ010000476.1 GCA_021807585.1 Planctomycetota bacterium
CGAGTGGAAGTGGACGCGTACGCAGGAGCTTGAATTCGCGGCCAAGCACGGGATCGAGGTCGAGGCGACGAAGAAAAGCATCTTCAGCACCGATCAAAACTTGTGGGGACGTTCGATCGAGGCGGGTATTCTCGAAGATCCGTGGGTCGAGCCTCCCCCCGAGACGTTCCAGTGGACCGTCGACCCCAGGCTCGCTCCCAATGAGCCCGAGATCGTCGAGATCACGTTCGATCGCGGCAGGCCGATCGCGCTCGACGGTAAAGAGCTTGACGGAGTTGAACTGATCGCCGAACTCAACACCCGCGCGGGACGGCACGGGGTGGGAAGAATTGATCATATTGAGAACCGATTGGTCGGCATCAAATCGCGGGAGATTTACGAGGCGCCCGCGGCGGTCGTGCTTCACGAGGCGCATCGCGAGATCGAGTTCCTTACGCTTTCGAAGAACGCGTTGCGATTCAAATCGTACGTGAGCCAGGAATATTCGGATCTGATTTACAACGGCCTTTGGTTCAGCGCGCTTCATCAAGATTTGATGGCGTTTGTGGTATCAAACCAGCAGTATGTTTCGGGAACGGCGCGGATCAAGCTGTTCAAGGGGAGCGCGACGATCGTCGGTCGCAAGAGCGAGCACAGCCTGTATCGGCACGAACTCGCGACCTACGAGGAGGGGGACACGTACGATTCGACCGCGGCGCTGGGATTTATTAAAATCCACGGGCTGGCGCAATCGACTCAGGCGAAGCATCAGCTCCTTAAGGGGACTTCGGCGGGCCCTCTGGAACTTCCCAGCATCATCCCGCCGTCGTCTTCCGAATCGACTCCGCACCGCGACGGCAAGAAATAAGACGAGTCGAGATGTCATTATAAGAAAAGGGGGCGGCGATGTCGGTGCTCGTATTCGATCCGTATTTCGCCGAGATGATCAAGCGGGAGCGTACGCGAACGGGCGCCGACCGTTTCGACGAGGTTTGGGACGGAGTTTATGTGATGTCGCCGCCGCCGAATTTTGATCATCAAAGGATCTCGCGCATGTTGGCGAACGCCTTCGAACATCTGCTCGATAAGAAATCGACCGTCGCTCAGGAGTTCGCGATTAGCGAGCGAGAAGAGGATTGGACGAATAATTATCGAGTACCCGATGTATCCGTTTTTTTGCCCGAGAATCCAGGAGTTAATCGCAAAACTTATTGGTACGGCGGCGCCGATTTTGTCGTCGAGATCGCGAGCCCGGGCGATCGAACTCGCGAGAAATTGCCGTTTTACGCCAAGGTGAAAACGCGCGAGGTATTGATCGTCGATCTCGAAGATCCCGCGATCGAGCTTCATCGGCTCGATGAAAGCGAGCACAAGCTCGTCGGTCGCGCGATTCCAGGATCGCGAACCAAGCTCGAAAGCGCGGTTTTGCCGCTTCGATTCACGCTCAAAAAAAATCGTTCAAATGCTTCGATTGAAGTGTCGCGCCTCGACGACGATCAAAAATGGCTGGTGAAAATGACGTGAGTCAAATCGATTAATGTCCGAGTTCTCGGATGATCGTTTTTAACATAAGAGCGTTCCTCGAATTTGAAACGACGTTCGGCGCCGGTCGATCGGATCGATTCGTCCGCCGCGGCGGATCGTTGAAATATGAAAAGCGATGAAATCAATGATCTGAAGTCTATTTATCTTGATTCGTTTTCCGCGATTCGGTTTCTCGGCGTTTTTGGGCGTCGGGCCAGCGTCCGGCTTGGAGTTGGTTTTCGATCCATTCGAGCGCGTCGCGTTTAGCGATGAGAGCGCGTTCAAGTTGCAGTTCGCGGACTTGATCGAGGATCTCCTTGAAATGAGGCCCCGCGACCAGGCCTCGACGAGCGAGATCGTGCCCCGTGAGAAGGGGAGGGGGGTTGATCGGCCCCGAGGGTTCGTTGCGCAGGTAATTTTCAAGGTAATCGACGTGGCTCGCGTCGCCGGTCGAGGCGAGAGCGTCGGCGCGGTGCAAAGCGAGCAGCTCGTCGATCCCGGGCGCAGCGAGCATTCGCTTAAGCGTCGATTCTCTCATATGAAAAGGATCGCCGAGATATTGATGATATTCGACAAGCCAATCGATCCGGTCGCGTTCGTCGTTCGAGAGTTTGAGCGCGCGGCAGCGACGGTCGACGATCGCCCTGCCGAATTTCTCGTGCTGAAAAAACGTCGTCTTGCCGTCGAGCAGCCCCTTGGCGCGCGGCTTTCCCGCGTCGTGGTAAAGCGCGGCGAACGCGAGCGGGAAACTCGTCGGCTCGGAGAGCTTTTCCAGCACCAGAAGCGTGTGATCCCACAAATCCCCCGCGGGCTGCATCGGCTTCCCCTGAAATAATCCTTTCATGGGAATAAGTTCGGGCATGATCGCCTCGACGAGACCGAGCTCGAACGCGAGGTTCATCCCCTCAGCTCTGCTTGTATGAACAAGCATTTTGCGTAGTTCTTGCGCGATTCGTTCGGCGGCGACGACGACGACTTTTCCCGCCATTTCACCGATCGCCGCGCGCGTTTCGGGTTCGATTTGAAAGCCGAGCCGCGCCGCGAACCTTGCGGCGCGAAGCAGCCTGAGCTTGTCCTCCTCAAATCGAGCTTTGGGATCGCCGATTGCGCGAAGGGTTTTCGATGCGAGGTCGGCTCGCCCTCCCACGAGATCAAGAACTTCTCCCGTCGCGGGGTCGAGGTACATGCCGTTGATTGTGAAATCGCGGCGCGACGCGTCGATTTCCACCGTCCCGAACGTCACCGATTCGGGCCTGCGACCGTCGCGATATTCGCCGTCGCCGCGGAACGTCGCGATCTCGACGTCGTTCGCTCCTCCCCTCCCCGGAACGCGCACGACGCCGAAACTGACGCCGACTTCGATCGTTTTTTTAAACAGCCGCTTCACCTGATCGGGAGTCGCGTCGGTCGCGACGTCGTAATCCGAAGGCGTGAAACCGAGCAGTACGTCGCGCACGCAGCCTCCCGCGAACAGGGCGCGAAATCCCCCCCGACGCAACGTCTCGGCGACATCCTCGGCGAACATGCGATTGACGTCGATCAAATTCATCAATTGTCGATAATTATGTAAAGTGAGATATTCCGATTCCTCGATTGGTTCACGCGAAGTCGCGTTATTATTCTATTAAATACCGATCCGATCGGGTTCGACGCGTTCGGCCGAGGCGTTCGCGCCGGGCGCTTCGATTTCTTCGATTTCGTCGTTCTCAAATTCGGTTTCGCTCGCGGATCCGGCTTGATCGTCGAATTTACGGAAGACGCCGATCCGCGTACCTCCGTAGCGTCTCACGTCCCATTGTTCGGGATTGGGGAGGAGGGTGTCGTCGCGAAACTCGTCGAACTCGACGACGATCGCCGAACCCGGGGCGAGCCGAGGGATCAACGCCTCGAGCAGCTTCCGCACGCGGCCGGGGTGATTCTCGTACTCGCGATACGGCGGATCAATAAAGATAACGGCGGGCGTTTGATCAATGAGTTCGGCGATGCGAGCCGACATGCGGAAGACGTCGCCGTGATAAACGATCCCCAGGTCTTCGTAACGAAGGGTGGAGAGATTACGGTGGATGAGCGCCGCGTTCTCACGATTTTGTTCGAAGAAGCGGGCCCTCGACGCGCCTCGGCTGAGCGCTTCCATACCCAGCGCGCCGGTTCCCGCGAAGAGGTCGATCGCGAGTTTTCCCTCGACCGAATCGGCCAGGATGTTGAAGATCGCCTCGCGGATCAGGTCGCTCGTCGGTCTCGTCGAGCGATTTTTAGGGCCTTCGAGCTTATGTCCGCGTCGTCTGCCGGCGATGATCCTCATGATCGAATCCTCCTCGAAGCGAGAAAGAAGGGACGGATGGAGCTCGATCTTGATTGTAACCCGTTGAGCTTTCGGGAACAGCGTCTGATCCCCTCGATCGCAAATTCGGCCGGCAAACGCGTTTTCCTCGAGGCGAACGAGACGCGGCTCTTTCTCCTGATCCCG
>JAKBCQ010000477.1 GCA_021807585.1 Planctomycetota bacterium
AAAGCGAGCGGGAACGTCCATTCGATCTTGGCGGTCGCCTTCGTCGATCCCGAAGCGACGTCGGAAACCTTGAGTTCGTCTCCCGATTCGACCCCGCCCAGGCGAAAATCGTGGATCAACACCTCACCCGTCGTCGTGAAAAACTTCCCGCGGCGCAACACGTCCAGAACGCCCCCCCAGCCGTCGTCGAACCGGGGCGTGCGATCAAGCTTTAAATAATTGATATTCATGTGGCCGTATAACTCATGCGTATGATCGATTTTAAAAACGTCGACCTCGCCCAACACTTGTTTACGATCGCCCCATAAGCACATATCGTCAAACAGATCGAGGACGCGGGTTCCCAGTTTGGGGCTTGAGAGATCGGCGGGCATCGCCTTCCACGCGGCGCCGAGCCACGAATCGGCTTTGAAAAAGGTTTCGTTACGGAAGATATCGGGGGTCCAGCTTGACGCCTTGATCCTTGGATGAGACGACCAGACGAGAGCGTGCTCGCGATCGATCAACTGGAGCAGGTCGCTCCGGTCGCGCACGCGATAAAACGTCCGGCGCCGCTCGTCGCGGTCGATGAACGGTTGATCCGCCGACCTTCGCATCACCCAATGAACGGGTTTGGGGAAAAAGATCATCCAGTGTCCCGATTGCCTCCCCGGTCCGGGAAGGCCGAGGAATTCGTCGACCTCTTCTCCAGGAAGGACAAGCAATTGATTGTTTGATAATCGTTTGCATTCGTCGAAGAGCGCGTCGAACTCTTGAAGCCGGATCGGCCCGGGGTCTTTCTGGTGGCCGTCGCCGTGGAATTCTCCCAGGTGAACGATATTCACTCCCATATCTTTGAACATTTTGACCCAATCGGGCGTGAAATCGCGCGGTTCGCCCCGTTTCATTCGGTCGATCGCGGCGAGAGCGATCGCCATGTGCCAGTGCGTGGTGAACGTTTTGCGCCCCTCGATCGGTTTGTAACGATCGTGATGCGTATATTTAAGCACGTCGTCAAGCGTTTGTTTGGGCGGTTTGGACGAGACGAGGAGGAAGGCGGCGACGCGGTTTTTGGCGCCAGGGAGGGCGTTGAACCAGGGGACGTATCGACCTCCGCCGGTCTCGTCTTGACGGATTCCGAAGCCGTGCCCCTCGGACGTTCCGCGATATCCCTTACCGAACCAGACGAGCCGAGCGTTGTCGGTGAGATCGCGCGGAAACAGGTATTGATGCGGCGGAGGAAAAGCTGCGAGCGACGCGTCGGGGGTCGCCACGACGATCGCGCGATGTTTAACGGCGAGGGGTCGCGCCGAAACGTCTTGGCCGAATTGTTGTTCGTGGTAGCGCCCCTCGACGTCGAACCAGCCCGCTTTCAGCCGATCGGGCGACGCGCCGATCAGGCCGATTTCGGGAAGGATCGCTTTGTTTTGTTCATTTGTAGATACAATCGCTTCAAGCCGAACCAAACCCGAATCGGGATAGATTGTGAAAACCCATTCGCCTTGAAAGGGACCGACCGTCACGGCGCCGATCGCAACGGTCGTCCGCCTTCCCTTGTTCGCGATGCGGCAAGACTTTCTTACATATTGAGATCGGAATGTTTCGTGGGGACGATCGGCGGGGGTGTCGAAGAAGACGTTGAAGACGCTCATGGCGGGCGGTCGGTCGCGCGGAGCCGAGCGGGTTCCGACGGTGAGGTGAACGACGGGATCGACGTGTTCGACCGCGGCGTGGATCGGACCGTCGATCGTTTGCGACACGCCGATCGCGGCGACGAGGGGCTTTCCGTCGTTGAGGTCGATCGTGAGCCGACCGAATTCGTTCGCCGTGATCGGCCAAGCGAGACGAAGCTCGCCCCTCTCCTCCGTCGCCTCGACGCCGTCTTTTTGACTCGAAAACGCGGATCGATCGACCGCGACCCGCGCCGAGGCTTCGAGCGAGATCGACGCGATCGCGAGAACAAGCGGCGGAAAAAACCTGGGAAATCGCGACATCGGAATCGCCCCGGCGCGGCGCGCGGTTAAAGGTCAAGAAATCTAAGCGTCTTCTTGTAAACGTTTGATACGCTTGTTGATATCAACATTCACAGACAAATACGGATGCGTGAGGTTGCCGGTGTTGAAGAGCGAGCGGATCGACTCGACGTCGTCGGGTCCGAGCGCGTTGGTGAAGATCGTTTCGAGGTAGCGAACGCCTTTGACCGACGGCATGAAGCGTTTGGGGTCGTAGAACGTGGGCGAGAGGGGTCGGTAGTGAACTTCTCCCCAGCGGTCTCGGAGCATGTTGCCGTCGACGCTGTCGAGGATGAATCCGCCGTCGCGGTATTGGAGCGTCGCCACGCAGTTTTGGTAGCCCTGGGCGAGCAGATCGACAGCCTTGCCGCCGAGTTGCGACGCGTAGAAGCGATCGAAGAGGATCGGTCGTCCGCCGCGTTGGGTGTGGCCGATTTTCCGGACGAAGATCGCGGCGTCGGCGCTTTCGTTGCGTCTTTTGTGGGTGAAGAAGGCGTCTCCCAGGCGGTCGACGAGGATCTTTTTGAGCGCCTCGGCGGCGCCGGTGTATTGAAGATTTCCGGCCGGGTCTTTGCTCGCGGTGACTGCGCCGAGGATCCGTCCCTGGGTGTCGCGAATTCCCTCCGAGACGCAAATCACCGCGTGTTTTTGCACGTCGAGGATCGATACCACGCGTTCGACGAGCGCGTCGGGATCGACGGGATGTTCGGTGATCAAAATCATATCGGGCTGACCGTACGCCGTCCCGAGCGCGATCATGCCGCAATCGCGTCCCATCACCTCGATGATCGCGATCCGCCGGTGGCTTTCGGCGGTCGTTCGAATGCGTTGAATGCTTTGCGCCGACACATAAACAGCCGTCGCATATCCAGGGGTGGCGAAGTTGATCATCTCCTCGAGCTCGAATTCACGGCCGAGTTTGCGATGATATCGAAATTTTTTGGGGTTGTCGGTCGTCTCGCGGACCCATTCGGTGGGTTCGTCGGGGTAGTTGAGGCCGAGATCGTTGTCGATCGTCTTGGGGGCGAGCACGGTCGGGAGGTAATCGCAGAGGGGCTGCATGCCGTTGAGCGTGCCGTCGCCGCCGACGCAGATGAGCCCGTCGATTTTGAGCCGCGCGAGCCGGTCCGCCACCTGGGCGATCGTCTCCTTGTCGTCGCCGTCGACATAATCGCGCGACGCGCCCAGGACCGAACCGCCGTGAGTCGGATCGATCTCTGGAATGCATGTGAACAATGGATTTAAATGAACATGTGGAACTTCGGGGTTGAGAAGTCCGCTGAACCCCTTGATGATCCCGTAAACCTCAAGTCGAAGTTGGTTGGCGCGATGAACCGCGCCGAGGATCGTCGCGTTGAGCGCGGGAGTGTCTCCTCCCGCGGTGAGAATTCCGATTCGTTTCATGAACGTGTCCGTCCCCTAGGTGGAATCAAGAAGTAAAAACCCCGGTCGTTTCATTCCGTCGCGGCGGTCGGGGGGGACGGACCGACGAGGACGACGGTCGGGGCGCCGTCGATCTCGATTCGGTCGCCGATCGTCATTTTTCGTCGTTTCCGATTTTCCTCGACTCCGTTGACGCGAACAAGCCCCTCGGCGATCAGCGTTTTGGCCTCGCCGCCGTGCATCACCATCCCCGCGAGCTTGAGAACCTGCGTCAGGTTGATCGGCCGATCGCCGATTTCGAGTTCCAGAGGCTTGGGCCTACGCGCCGGGGGTCGTTTCATGTCGTACGGAGTCGCTCGTCTCTCGGATCGCTTGTTCACGAATCCTGGCATTTTATCCGCAGCGGTCGCCGCGCGGAACACGAAAACGGCGCGCCTCTTGGCCGATCGATCTCGATCGCGCTTGATCTTGCCCGATTCGCGGCTTTCGGCTACACGTTCGCCGCGAGCGACCGCGCGCCCGCCGAATCGAACGACACGGTAGCGCGGAAAAGCGCGACCGCGACCGCGCCGATCCCGTCGGT
>JAKBCQ010000478.1 GCA_021807585.1 Planctomycetota bacterium
GACGCTGTTCGTCGGCCAATCGGCCGAATCGCCGGGTCGCGCCGCGGTTCACTCAGGCCGATCGTCGGCCGAGGTCGTCGTCGATAAGCTCGACGTGCTCGATCGCCCCGATCCCGCGTCGCTTGCGACGAATCGACTGCGCCGCGGTGATCGCGTTCGCGTCGTCGCATCACGATCGACAAACGATTGGACCGCGATCGAACCTCCCGACGGTTCGATTTCGTGGATCGAACGCGAAAAGGTGGAAACGCTCGCCGAGAACGAGGCTAGGGTGATCTCGGCCCGCGCGCCGACGTGCCCCGGCAATCGCACCGCGTGGTGGCCTGGAACGCCTCGACGCATCGTCCGCGAAGGGGATCTGCTCAATCTCGTCAATCGCCCGCCCCTCTCACTCAAAAGCGCCTCGAGGACGCGTGTTTGGCTGGCAATCGAACCGCCGCGCGGAGAAGTCCGTTACGTTCCATCAAGCGGCCTTCGACTTCTCGCCGACGATCGAGACGACGCAAAGTCGAATCGCAAGACCGCGAATCGAGCCGGCTCGAATCCGACCAAATCGAACCAAAACGATCTAGAATATCCTGATTCCAAACAATTCATGATACAAGCTCGACCGTCGCGATCAGGAAAGGTCTCGGGTTTGGCTTCGAGCAAGCGAACGGCGGCGGGATCGGCGGACGATCTGGAACCCGAGCGATCCGCCAGGACGCGTCGAGCGGCGCGTTCGGCGGAGATCGACGACGGGCTTGATCCCAGCGAGCCGATTGGAGCGAACGATTCGAGTCGGATCAATGAAAAAATCGAGCTTCCTTCAAGTGATTTTAATAAATCGTTAGCATGGCTTGATGAGAGACGGCGGGTTGAGATCGAGCGGCCGATGGAGGCGTGGCGGTTGGCGCCGATCTTGGCGGCGTATCGCGAATTGCTGAACCGAGCGCCCGACGCCTCGGGTTCGGCCGCGGTGACGGATCGGATTGATCGCTGCGAGCGCGACGACGAAATGGCGCGGTCGGCGCGGACGTTTGGTGAGCTTTTAAGGTTGAGTCGCGAGCGCGATCGGCTCGTCGCTTCGGACCAGCGACTGGCGCAAGGAGTCGAGACCGCGAGCAAGATCAAACTCGACGCGTCGGGGCTGTTGCAGCCTACGTCGCGGATCGTCGCGGGTCAAAAGGCGTACGCATTAATCGCCAAAGACGGATCGGTCGCGGCGTTCCTGGCGCTCCCGCCGGGAGTCGACCCCGCTCCGTACGTCGGCCACAGGGTCGGAGTGACGGGCTCGGTCCATTATGACGAAGACCTCCACGCCAAACTTGTGGAAGTCCGCGACTTCCAATCGGTCGAATAATGTTTGTGTTTTGATGTTAATCAAATCAACGATCGATTGTTCAATTATTTGTCTTTCAAAGTCGGCGTCGCGGCGATTGCAATCATAGACATAATTACATAAACAAGAACAACGAGGACGGTGGTGTATCCCGAGTGTTGGTGCGCCTTGGCGAGTTTGACGTTTCCTTCGAGGATGAGCTGTCCCATCACGAGCTGCCCGATAATCCCCGCGGCCGAGAGGAAACCGAGAACGAACAAAACGTTTTTGCGGACGGAACTCATCGCGGGGGACCTCGTCGGAAAAAAAGTTCGATCGATCGCACGGTGAACCAGCATAGACGAAACGCTCCGGCGTGTCATGCGGTTGATTTTGGATGTTCGCGGGGCGCCGAATCGGGTAAAGTTAAGGCGAGTGGGATCGATCAAAAACGGCGTTTCTCTTGTGAAGTTTCACCATCATGCGCGTGTTAATCGACGGCTACAACGTGATGCACGCGGGTGGGATGATTCAACCCCAGATCGGTGGAATGGGCCGAGGCTTCGGGGGATCGGCGCGGAACGATGCGTTCCGCAGGTCGCGGAATCGGTTTTTGAACGTGCTCGCGGCGACGCTCGACGAGGTCGAGGCGTATCAAACGACGATCGTCTTCGACGCGGCGCTCGCGCCTCCGCATCTCCCGGCCGAGCAGGGATATAAGGGGATCACCGTGATTTTCGCGGTCGACGACGATTCGGCCGACGACCGGATCGAGGCGATGATCCGAAGCGATCGATCTCCCAAAACGCTCGTCGTCGTTTCGTCGGATCGGCGGGTGCGGATGGCGGGTGAACGGCGGGGAGCGAAGGTGCTTTCGGCCGACGATTATTGGACAAAGCTCGATTTGTTGAAAGAGGCGAAAGAACGTAAGCGCGGCTTGCGCGCCGCACGCGCCCAAGCCGAACCGAAGCCGACCGACGAGGAGTTCGCCCGCGATCGCGGGCTTACCGAGGCCGAGGCGAGGCTCTGGCGCGACGTCTTCCGCGAGGTCGTCGCCGATTCCGAACTCGAAATCGAACTCGCAGGCCCCGTCCCGTTGCTGAACGACGACGAAATCGCCCGCATCGCCCGCGAGATCGATTCCGAAGATCGGCCTTTCGGCAAAAAGCCAAAGCGATAATCGATCGTTTGAATAATGAAACACAACATAAAATTTGATATCGAATTGAAAAGCCGGCAAAACAGATTATTTTCTCACTTAAAGATTTAAAGAAGTCTGGTCCGCGTGCGCGGGGGGCTTTATCGCTTGTCGGTCGTCTGGTAGAAACGAACGTTCGCGTCGCGAGGTCGGGGGGATTTCGCGTCGTCGTTTCGGATTCGACGATCGATAAGGGGGTTTGGGGTCGATGAAGGTCCACGAATATCAGGCCAAGGAACTGCTGAAGGGTTCCGGGGTGGCGGTTCCGGCGGGGATCGTTGCGACGACGCCCGAACAGGCGGGCGACGCGTACGACGCCTTGGGGGGCGGGCTGATTGTGATCAAAGCTCAGGTTCACGCGGGGGGTCGCGGCAAAGGGGTCGCGGTCGATCGCCAAGGCGATCGAGCCCTTGCGCTCGAGATCGCGAGCGGACGCAAGCCGAGGCCGAAGGGGACCGCCGGCGGCGTTCAACTCGTCAAGTCGAAGGCCGAGGCCGCGGCAGCGGCGGCGAGCCTGCTGGGCAAAACGCTCGTCACTTATCAGACCGGTATCGAAGGCTCGCGTGTGAATAAGGTATTGGTGACGGTGGGACACGAGATCGCCCGCGAGCTTTATCTGGGATTGGCGGTCGACCGCGGCCTGCAATGCCCGGTGTTGATGGCGTCGACCGAGGGGGGCGTCGAGATCGAGACCGTCGCGCACGAACATCCCGAGAAAATTCATCGCGAGCCGATCGACGTCGGCTTGGGACTGGGGGATTTCCAGGCGCGGAAGATCAGCAAAGCGCTCGGTTTGACGGGCAAAGCCGCCAAGAACGGCGAGGTTTTATTCAAGGCGCTGACGCGATTCTTTCTCGATCAAGATGCTTCGCTCGCCGAGATCAACCCGTTGATCGTGACCGATCAAGACGAGGTTCTGGCGCTCGATTGCAAGCTGACGTTCGACGACAATGCGATGTTCCGCCACGCCGATATCGCGGCGATGCTCGATCCCGCCGAGGAGGACGCCGCCGAGCTTCGCGCCGGCAAGAGCGGGCTCAGTTTCGTGAGCCTCGACGGGAACATCGGCTGTCTCGTCAACGGAGCGGGTTTGGCGATGAGCACGATGGACCTGATCCAATATCACGGCGGAACCCCCGCGAATTTCCTCGATGTCGGCGGCGGAGCGAACAAAGACCAGGTCCTCGAGGCGTTTCGCATTTTGCTCGGCGATCCCAAGGTGAAGGGGGTGTTGGTGAACATCTTCGGCGGGATCATGAAGTGCGATACGATCGCCTCGGCTCTGCTCGCGGCTTACGACGAGATCGACTTCCGCGTTCCACTCGTCGTCCGGCTCGAAGGGACAAATGTCGAGGCGGGCAAAAAACTCCTCTCCGAAAGCGGCCGCAAGATCATCACCGCCGACGGATTGACCGACGCGGCCAAGAAGATCGTCGCCGCGGT
>JAKBCQ010000479.1 GCA_021807585.1 Planctomycetota bacterium
TCCCTGATGAAAGCTTCGATTATGGATCGACGACGATGAGCGTGACGCCTCGCCTTTGGAGGGAGATTTCGAGCGTCGCGGCGCCGTTCGTCACCGCGATCGGCTCGGCGTTTGTCACCTTCGCGAGCTTTCCAGAGCGTTCGAGCTCGGCGTATTGATCGGCCGAGGGTTTCTCGGGAGATCCTTGCTTTTTCCAAACCGTGTACGCGTTCGAATGATCGTCGTCGATCAAATATCGAGTGACCCGACCGTTTCCCGACGCGATCGGAAGACCCGAAAGTTCGAAGCGAATCGATGCGTTCGCTCCGGCGACGTCGTCGTCGTGATAATGCCACGCGAAGATATATAACTTATTGCGATCGAGAGACGCGATCGCCGAAACGTCGGGATCGCCGCGGACTCCCGAGCGGAGGATCGAATCGAGCGGGATCGCGCGGTCGCTTTCGACCTTAACGCGTCGACCGTTCATCCTACCGAAGATGCGAAAAACGTTGAGCACGGGAAGGTCGATTCCGTTCGACGCGAGCGCGCGAAACCCGGCGAAATACGGCTGATCTTCGAATTCGAACGCCCACGTGAGCGCACCTTCGAGGTTGACGCCGCGGCGATCGGCGAGCTCGTGTAGCCGGGCGAAGCTCGCAGCGGTGAATGCGGCATATAATGTTGTGTTGCGATAGCCGAGCTGCGGCCCCTGGCACGCGGCGCAGCCGTCGGGGTCGCATTCTCCGATCACGATCGGTTTATTTTTCAATTCGGGATACGAAGCGACGATCGAGAAGCCTTCGTCGATCGTTCGCAGTTGCTCGGCGATTCCCATCCGGACGTGATCGGCGACGAATCGCGGAGCGCCTTTGGCGTGGAACGAGACGAAATCGATCGGCGTGCCGCGCTCTCCCGTTGCCAAATTCACCTCTTTGAGCACATGATCCAAAAACATGCGCATGAATTTGCCGCCGCTTCCCGCGACGTCGGGTCCGCCGACCCGCGCGGTCGGCAGGGCGCGACGGACCGCGGCGATCGCGTGGTCGTGGAGTTTGAGAAACTCTTCGGGTTTCCCCCTCCAATAGCCGATGTTGGGTTCGTTCCAGACCTCCCAGTACCAGCTTTCGACCTCGGCGCGACCGTACCGTTTGACGCAATGATCGACCCACCGATAAACGAGTTCTCCCCATTCGGCGTAATCGCGGGGTGGATACGCCCAGCCTGTGAAGATCTCGTTATATTTTGCGGTCGGGCGCCATCGATGCCGATAAGGATCGGGATTGATCGACAAATCTTGAGGCATAAAGCCGATTTGCGCGTAAGGTCGCACGCCGCGGTCGAGGTACGCGTCGAAGATTCGATCGACGATCGTCCAATCGTAGATTGGTTTTCCTTGTTGATCTTTTGTGTAAGCGTTCGTCGAGCCCCATTTGAGCGCGGGAGAGCCGTCGCCCGAGGTTAAAAGGTTGTGCGCGCGAAAATACGTTTGCGCAGGTCCGAGCGATCCCAGCTCGCCGAGCAATTTTTTACCGTCTTTCATATAAGCGTAATTCGGCTCGTCGGCGCCGAAGAAGCGATGCACGGGTTTAAGTTCGCCGATGGTTTTGGACGCGTCGATTCGGATCGTCGTGGCGATCGAGGCGCCCGGCTTTGGCGACGAGGCTTCGCCCGCGGGTTGTTGTTCGCGGGGATTATTCGCGGCGGCCAAAGCGATTAAGCCGAAAAGCTTCGCGAAATTCATCAAGGTGCGATTCATGGCGGATTCGCCTCGGATCGGATTTTGAGGGTACGACGGGGCGATTTTGGGGGCTTGGAATCGCTTGAGCGGGGCTTGGATGCGAGCCCTGGGTTTCTCCGCCCGCGATCGATTAATCGACGGGCGAGGGCTCGATATAGCAGCGGAGCGGACCCTTTGAGATCGACATTCGGGGGTCGGCGCCGTATGCTAGAACTTGGTCGCGTTTGAGCTCGGCCTTTTCCTTATGCGTGGTATACACGACCGCCGCTCCGGTGGTGTGAATCGTCCACGTGAGGTGTTTAGCGGTATCGAGCGCGTGGCCGAAGATCTTGCAGAGGAGTTCGATCACGTAATCGAAGGTGTGTTC
This sequence comes from Planctomycetota bacterium, assembly GCA_021807585.1. Classification (GTDB taxonomy): domain Bacteria; phylum Planctomycetota; class Planctomycetia; order Isosphaerales; family Isosphaeraceae; genus JAKBCQ01. The sequence goes on from JAKBCQ010000479.1 coordinate 2,088, forward strand.
TTCGTCGTTGAGGACGATCACGTTGTAGGGAGGAAGGAACCGTTTGGCGGTTTCCGCGGTCGGTTCCGATTTGGGTTTGGGCAATGTCGTCGTGCTGACGACGGTTTCTTCCCAGGTCGGGGTTGATTCCTCGTGTTCACTCATGGCCTGAATCCGTCTGCTCCGTTCTTAATGAACGAGACTCGAAGAAGATCTTAGCGTATTCTATCCCACGAAGCGGCGGCGCGAACAACGAATTTTGGAAGACGATGAATCCCAAGCGAACCGGCGAGGCGTTACGCGATCTTCAACTAGCCCGATCGAAGCTGCGCAAGGCGCGCGACGTGATGCGTCAGGCGCGGGGCGGTGCGCGATCGGATCGGATGCGCGCGATCGTGCTTGAGGCGGGCTGGTCGGCGTTACGCGAGGCGCACGCGATTTTGGCGGCGATTCCGCTTGAGGCCGCGGATGAAGACGTGATGACGCGACAGCTCGCGGTCGAGCGGTACGCGACGAGCTTGCTGGTGCGGCTGAGACGAGTTTTACGCAACGATTGGAAAGGCGGCGATGACGAATCGGACGACGAGGACGGAGACGACGGCGCGGCGTGAGCCGAGGGACAATCGACCCGAGGGTTCGTCCCCGGTCGACGATCGAAACAATAACCGATTTTCACGTGTTGAACCTGTTGCGCCGACGACCGTCTTTCCCGACCGATCGCTCGACCTCGACGCTCCGCCGCTGACGGTTGCGGCCCGCGCCGACGGTCGTCATCCGTGGATTTTTCGGAAGATGGTGATCGGACCCGTCGGCCCGTCGATTCCGCGCGACGGCGAGATCGTGCGGGTGATCGATCGCGACGGTTTTCCGATCGGTTACGGTCTCTGGAATCGATGTTCTCAAATTCAGATTCGATTGATCAGTCGCGACGACGCTCCGCCGGGGCTCGACGTGTGGCGTGATCGGATCGATCGCGCGTGCGGGTTGAGGACCGAGCTGCTCGGTCTTGATCAGGAGACGAACGCTTATCGCGTGGCGCACGCCGAGGGGGACGGGCTTTCGGGGCTGATCGCCGATCGTTACGCCGACGTGCTTTCGATCGAGGTGTTCAGCATGGGGATTTATCAACGGATCGGGCCGATCGTCGATCTTTTTTCGAGGCGATTGGGGACGAAGCACGCGCTCGTTCAGGTTGACGAACGAGCCGCGGTCGCCGAGGGGTTCTCGGGTCGACCCGTCGCCTCGGCGTCGCTTCCGCCCCGAATTACAATACATGAACATGGTATTAAGTATCGGGTAACGTTCGCGGGAAGTCATAAAACGGGGTTCTTTTGCGATCAGCGGGATAATCGTCGCGAGCTGGCGCGATTTTGTCGCGATCGCTCGGTGCTCGATTTGTGTTGTTATTCGGCGGGATTCGGCCTGAATGCTTTGATTCGAGGGGGAGCGAGGGAAGTGACGTGCGTCGATCTCGACGAGACCGCGATCGCGACGGCGCGTGATAACGTCAACGCGAATCAGGCTCGACTCAACCTCGTTCAGGCCGACGCGTTCGGGTATATGCGAAGGATGATCGAGAACGGCAGGTCGTTCGGAGTCGTCGTCCTCGATCCTCCCAAGTTGATTCCGACTCGCGACGACGTCGCCGCTGGAAAACGAAAATACTTTGATATGAACGCATTAGCGTTTAAGTTGGTCGAGCCGGGGGGTTTGTTGTTGACATGCAGTTGTTCGGGGTTGTTGCCGGCGGACGAGTTTCTTACGCTTTTGCGCGCCGCGGCTCGACGATCGGGTCGTTCGGCGCAGTTGTTGGCGTTGCGGGGAGCGAGCGCCGATCATCCGACGGCGCTCGACGAGATCGG
>JAKBCQ010000480.1 GCA_021807585.1 Planctomycetota bacterium
CAATTCACCGCGGGAACGTGGTATTCGGCGGGGCAAACGCTTTGGGCTGGGTTCGGAATTATCGGCGTTCTTTGGTATCTGCAAGCGTGGCGAAGAACCCCCAAGCTTGTTTATCTTGTCGCCGCGGTTGCGACGACGTGGGTTGCTGGGGGTTTTTGGTCGATCGGACATGCATCGGGCCCCGTGGGAGCGGTTTACCTGTTTTGCGACGGTCGATCGCGGTGTAAGAAGGCTTCGATCGTTCCGCTTTTGGGGTCGATCACCGCGGCGGCGGTTTTCCTGGGGTTGGGAGCGCATCAGATCGACGCATCGATCTCGACGAGCGGACGCTCCGCGGCCGACGCGACGAACCCAGTCGTCGGCGTTTGGCACACGCTCCGCGCGTTTCCCGAGCATCTGATCCTCCAAAACCTCGGACTTGAAGCCGCGGTCGGCCCGATTCGCGGTTTCATCTTAACAATCGCCTTTTTTTTGATCTGGGCGTGGACGCGTCGCGCGGCGCTCCGGCCGACTCCGCTTGAAGCCGCGGGCTTCACGCTCATTTTTCTCAGCTATTTCGTCGAACTTAGTTTCCGCGGTTATCTCCCGTTTTCAAGCCTGCGCGGCTACGTTCCCTGGTACGACGCGATTCCTCATATCGGCTTCATCCTCCTGATCGCGGGCTGGTTCGCAGCGGTACACCCCGCGCCCAATCTTAAAAATTCTTTTGTATTCACAAACAAGAATTTATTATTTATATTGATTCTGGAATGTTCTTTGCTTTTGATTCATCGAACTCGGTGCGACGAGTTGTTTGTGAAGAGCCTGCCGAATCTGACCGAGCGCGAGCGGAAGGCGTTGCCGGTTTTGTCGCTCCGTCGGCTCCGCGCCGCGTATTTGTTGCAGGATCGAGCGGCGAGCCAGCGGCGCCATCTTGAGCGATACGAGAAGGCCGAGGCGATCGCACGCAAGCTGGGGATCGGTCTCGATGCGATTCATAAGGCGCTTGGCCGGGGCGCGATGCCCGAGATCCCCGACGCGTACGATTCGTTCGAGATGCTCGACGTACCCGAGACTGGTAAACCGATCGATCCCGCGATCGTTCGCGAGGCGCTCGGCTCTCGGCTTGAATACCAACCCGCGCTCGAGATGATCCCGCTCGAATCGTTTCGACCCGCAAGCAAGCGATAACTTTTGATTTTTATTGATGTTCCGATTCGTCGATCATCCATTCGAGCAGGCTCGCGACGACGAGCACGTTATCGATCAATCCTTCTTTGATATAACGACGGATTTGATCGACGGGAACAAGGACGATTTCGATCTCTTCTCCAGGGTCGAGGTTTTTCTCGCCGACCTTGATCGCGTTTTCGATCAACACCGTGGTGATTTTTGAAGACAGGAGCGACGAGTTCGAGTGGACCGAGCCGAGCGAACGGGGCGGATCGCCCGCGTAGCCCGTCTCTTCGACGAGTTCGCGAGCGCCGGCTTCGAGCGGATCTTCGCCGGGCTCGAGCAATCCCCCCGGGGTTTCGAGGCTGTCTTTGGCGGCGCCGGCGCGGAATTGACGAACGAGCACGAGCTTACGATCCGGGGTCACGGCGATCGCGTGGACCGCGTCGGCGAGGTCAAACACATAATAATCATGTGATTTGCCCGATGCGATCGATCGATACCGTTTTCGCTTCAGCTCGAACAGCCAGTTGCGCTCGATCGTATGATCATTATCGGGCTCGTAAATCCAGGACGCGGGCGGCACGGCTTGCTCTCCTTTTGGCTCGATTACTCGACGACCGCGAACGATTTCGAGGTCGATTCGAAAACGTTCACCCGACGACATCGTAACCGCCGTCGATGCGAACGAGCCGTCGGCAAGCCCGATGTCTCAGGCGGCTCGGCTTGTCGAACTTCGTCTCGTGGAGTATGGATGATTCAGGGAATGTTGTGAACCGATTCCCCCAACAATGCCAGGCGTGAGGTTTCGCACATGGACCAATCGGTGCAATCGGCTCCGAGATGGAGACGAACGGGCAAGATCGTCGTGATCGCCTCGCCTCCTTTTCTCGCGTTCGTCTATATCGCGATCTCGTTGATCTCGGCGAACGTTCTGACTCACGCGAAAAACCACAAAGACGAAGTGGCGCCCGGTTCGATCGGCGTCGACGCGAAGGTTTGGTCGACGCGAACCTCGGACGGAATCACCCTCCGCGGCTTGTATTACGCCACTCAGGAACATCGCAGGCTCATCGTCCTCGTGCATGGAATGGGAAGCTCGCGCGACGAGATGGCGGGTCTGGGACGCGATCTTCACGGACGCGGATTCGACATCCTCTTGTTTGACCTGAGGGGCCACGGCGAAAGCGACCCCGCACGGCTTACGATGGGTCGAAACGAGCGTAAAGACCTTCGCGCCGTGCTCGCCTGGGCCAAAAGCGAAGGCTACACCCCCGATCGGATCGGCTGGCTCGGCTATTCGATGGGCGCCGCCACAATTTTAATGGAAGGCGCCACGAACCCCGATTTTCGGGTCGCGATCCTCGATAGCCCGTTCGGCGATCTACCCGCTCTGCTCAATTCACAACTTCCCAAACACAGCCATTTGCCCACGTTTTTCAATCCTGGAATTCTCTTCGCGGCGCACCGTGCTTATGGAGTTCGGACCGACGACATTCGTCCCGCACGTTCGGCGCGCAGTTGGCGCGGCAGGCCGATCCTCCTGATCCACGGCGACGCCGACACGACCGTTCCCGTCCGACAATCCGGCGAGATCGCGCGCGCGCTCGGACCGTCGTGTACGCTCGTGACGATCCCGGGGGTCGAACACGTCGACGCGTATCGATCAAACCCCGCGGCGTACGTCGATCGCGCCCAGGCGTTCTTTAACAAATATCTAAGTGAATGAGCACAATTTAGGAATAATTATTTAAGATGATATGATGGGATCGACCGCGAAATACGATCGAAGCGCGTCGGCGGTCGCTCCTTGGCCCGATCGTACAAGTTCGGCGGGCGATCCGATCGCGACGACCGAACCTCCCGCATCGCCGCCTTCGGGCCCGAGATCGATGACGTGATCGGCCGCGGCGATCAGATCGAGATTGTGCTCGACGACGATGACCGTCGCTCCCGCGGCGACGATCCGCTCGAGCAGATCGATGAGCCCGGCGATATCGGCGGCGTGGAGGCCCGTCGTCGGCTCGTCGAGGAGATAAAGCGTTTTGCCCGTATCGGGTCGACCGAGCTCGGCGGCGAGCTTCACCCGCCGCGCCTCGCCTCCCGAAAGCTCGGTCGTCGCCTGGCCGAGCGGCAGATACCCCAACCCCGCGTCGATCAGCGACTTCAAAGCGCGGGCGATCTTGGGTGTATCGGCGAAAAAATCGGCGGCGTCGGCGACCTCGAGTTCAAGAACGTCCGCGATCGATTTTCCTTTATATAAGATATCAAGCGTACGTGGATTGAATCGCTTTCCCCGACACGCCTCGCACCGCGCCGCGAGATCGGCGATCGGACCGATCGACACGCGTCTGGAGCCCAGTCCGAGACACCGCTCGCACCGTCCCGACGCGTTGTTGAAACTGAACCGCGCCGCGGTGAATCCTCGCGCCTTCGCCTCACGCGTTCGCGCGAACGCCGCGCGAATCGCGTCGAGCGCTCCCGTATAGGTCGCCGCGGTCGATCGCGACGACCGTCCCAACGGTTTCTGATCCACAAGAATCACTTTATCAATAAATTCGAGCCCGGAGACGATTCCCGAGGACGCTCGAGCCGAGCGTCCTTCGAGTTTTCGCCGCGCCGCGTCGGCGAGGACGTCGATCACGAGGCTGCTCTTGCCCGATCCGCTCACTCCCGTCACGCACGTGATCGAATTTAAGAAGAAAGATACCGTGATATTTTTAAGATTGTGTTCGGTTGCGCCGACGATCGTGATCGCCCCGACGTCGTTCGAACC
>JAKBCQ010000481.1 GCA_021807585.1 Planctomycetota bacterium
ATTCGCCGATCGGCCCGCACAAGGTAATAGGCTCAGGGGAACATGGATCGAATCGATCCCGGTTCCTCTTCCTGAAGATTATGTGAAAGGATTCGATTCGCAAAAATGGGATGAGGAATTCGGATTTTATCGTATCGTTCATGGTCGATTGATCCATCGCGGCGAATGGTATAGTCCGATCGTCACATTGATCTATAAGCTACCGCTCGGAACTCTCGCTCTTTTAGCCGCATCCATCCTCTATTGGATCACCATAGCTCGTCGGTTCCGTTTGATCGAATCTCTTTCCGCTGTCACGGCGCTATCGATCCTCGCACTCCTCGGCACGCAAACGGGATTGAATTGGGCGATTCGATACGCCTTACCCGCCATACCGTTTATCGCACTCGGAATCGGCGGATTCGTGAACGCGGTCTGGAAATATCGATTGATGAAAGTATTCGTCGTCGCGTGTCTCGTTTGGAATCTATCCGTCTTGCTCGGCGTGCATCCCCATTTCCAATCATATGGAAATCCGATTGTTGGCGGAATCGACGGAGCTAGGAATGAGTTATGCGGGAGCAATCTCGATTGGGGACAAGATCTCTTCCGGCTCAAGCAATGGCAAATCGACCATCCCGACGCGGATCTCGCGGTTCTTTATTACGGTGCGATCAGTCCGACGACGATCTCGATCGAAACAAAACCGCTTCCCGATCGATTCCTCAGATCCAATGAATCATACATTTCCGATATCGAATCCCCCGCACTCCGCAAACCCTTTTATCTCGCGATCAGCGCCGCACTGTTACAGGGAATTCCAGCCGACTTACGATTCGAATCCGGTCTTCCGGCCCACGTATTTATTAAATCGAAATACCTTAAATTTGAGAAATCAATTGATCGGATCGGCGATACCATCTATCTGTTCCATATTGTTCCCAACCCGTCCGATGCAAAATCCATGAGATCGATTTCTTACGATGATCTCAAGGGATCTCTCATCGAGGCGACGGACGATGAAAGAAGAACGTACACCGTGCTCTAAATTCGTCACATCGTATGATCCGATTTTGATAACAAACATTAGTGGTTCCGGCGATCGTGAATCGCGAAACAAACAGATACTTCATCATTTTTTTGATCACGGTGTGCATCATTACTCTTCATCTCGATATCTATCGAGCAAAATGCTCTTTCCGAACCGGTCTGGCGAGCCGGCACGCGAAACGTGTATCTTGATTCTCCAACAAAGCGATATCGCTCGGGTCGATTCGCTTCGCTCACGATCGCCGCGCAACGGGAGCCCAAATGGCCATCGCCAAGCTTGCTTTGGAAAACGGAGTCGTCTTCACGGGTCGAGCGTTCGGAGCGACCGGAGAAGCCGACGGCGAAGTCGTCTTCAACACCGGTATGACGGGCTACCAAGAAATCCTCACCGATCCGTCTTATAACGGTCAGATCGTGACGATGACGTATCCCCAGATCGGCAATTACGGGGTCAACATCGACGATTCCGAAAGCAAACGGCCGTGGGTGCGCGGATTCGTCGTGAGAGAGCTGAGCGCGACCGTCAGCAATCATCGAGCCGGCGGGTCGCTCGCCGATTTCCTCGAACGCAACGGCGTGATCGGGATCGAAGGGATCGACACGCGAGCGCTCGTTCGCATGACCCGCGAACTCGGCGCGCTCAAAGGGCTGCTATCGACGGTCGACGACGACGACGCGTCGCTTGTTCATAAAGCCAAATCGAGCCCGGGCCTCGTCGGTCGCGACCTAACCCGCGAGGTGATGCCGCGCGAGGGGTACGCGTGGGACGAAGGCTGGGTCGGCCCCGAGCCGCTTGGAGGCTCGATCGATTCGGCTTCAAATGGCGACCGTAAACCGCGCGTCGTCGCGCTCGATTTCGGCATGAAATGGAACATCCCGCGCTGTTTGGTCGAGGCGGGCTGCCGGGTTCGCGTGCTGCCGGGTTCGGCGACCGCCGAACAGATCGTCGAACACGAACCCGACGGAATCTTCATCTCGAACGGCCCCGGCGACCCTCGACCGCTCGAAGCCGCGACGTCGACCCTCCGCACGCTGATCAAAACCGCGGTCGCCGATCGAGGCGTCGCGATCTTCGGCATCTGTCTGGGACACCAACTTCTCGGCCAGGCGTTCGGCGCCAAAACCTTCAAACTCAAATTCGGCCACCGGGGAGCGAATCATCCCGTGCGCGATCAACGATCTGGCAGGGTCGAGATCACCACCCAGAATCACGGATTCGCGGTCGACCCGTCGACGCTGCCGAACGACGTCGAGCCGACGCACGTCAATCTCAACGATCAAACGCTCGAGGGATTGAAACATAAATCGTTGCCGATTTTAGGCGTGCAGTACCACCCCGAGGCGTCGGCGGGCCCTCACGACGGTCATTATCTCTTCGCCGAGTTCCGCTCGATGATGAATCGGTGAACGAGCGGAAACGATCTGAACTCAATCGTTTGATGAACCGAGGAACCTTCTTACGCGAGAGCTTCCGCGCATGATCCATCGCCTTATCCCGCCGCTCGTTTTGGTCGCGGCGATCTCGGCTTATCCGGCCGCCTTACAAGCGTTCGGCGGCGATGTTGAGATCAAGTTCGATGCGGGGGAGGGGCCTTTGGACAATCCGTTCAAGGGTTGGTGTCCGTATGTCGATGCCGGCGATATCCGCCAACCGTATTCGATGGCGTTTCTTTATGTTCCGTGGTCGAGGATCGAACCCAGGGAGGGGAGTTACGCGTTCGAAGCTTGGGAAAACCAGGATTGGTCGGTTCGCGAGGCGAAGGGTAAGCACATTGTCTTTCGTGTTTATATTGATTATCCGAGCCTTCCCTCGGGTCTTCCCGATTGGTTGCGAAAAAAGGGGCTTAAAGAATCGACGTATCGCGATCACGGCGGAGGACTCTCGCCCGATTACAACGACCCCCGGATGATTCAGGCGCTCGAGCGTTTGATCAAGGCTTTGGGCAAGCGTTACGACAAAAACCCCAGGGTCGCGTTCATCGAGCTGGGACTGCTCGGTTTTTGGGGCGAATGGCACACGTGGCCGCGCGACGAACTTTACGCGTCGAACGATACCGAAAGGCGGGTGATCGACGCGTATCACGCGGCGTTTCCCCACAAAATCCTCCTCGCTCGATACGCCCGCGACGACGCCGGCGCTCGCGATTTTATCGGCTTTCATGACGACATGTTCCCCGAAGATACCAATAACGGCGAGGATTGGTCGTTTTATGAAGGATTGAAACGATCGGGAAGGCTTGACAACTGGAAAAAAGCGTCGATCGGCGGGGAAATGGTTCCGAACCGCGCGGAGGTTTGGATGAAGCCGAAGTTCGCCCGAACGCTCGCGGCGGTCGAGCTATGCCGGTTCAGTTGGATCGGGCCTTATTGCCCGGCGCTCGAGAAATCGAACGATCCCGAATTTCTCGACAATTGCCGAAAACTCGTTCGTCGCATGGGATATCAGTTTCAACTGAAAAGCATTAAGCATAATCAAAAACTTTCACATAACGATTCATTAGAGCTCGCGATCGAGGGGGAGAACGAAGGGGTCGCTCCGTTTCCGTATCCCTGGAAGATCGAGGTCGCTTTGATCGGCGAGGACGGAACGATCGCCGAACGCGAGCGAGTTAACGCCGACGTTCGTCAGTGGCTTCCCGGGACGTTTCGGATCGACGCGCGATTCGTTCCGCGCGTTCCTCCTGGTCGATATCGGATCGCGGTTGGAATCATCGATCCCGCGACGAAACACGCCGCGATCAAGTTCGCGAATCGGCTTGAGCGATCTTCGGGCTGGACGGTGCTTTCTCGCGTTTCGATCGATCCCTAACGCCGATCGTCACGTCGAATCGAGGCGCGAAATCGGCTTCTTTTTCGGCCCGAGGCGCGACCGAAAGCGATTATCCGAGGGCGAGAATC
>JAKBCQ010000004.1 GCA_021807585.1 Planctomycetota bacterium
GCGGACGAACGGATAAAAGTCGTTCGTTCCCAGGAACGCCTCGCTCGCCTCGGCGAAATACTCCTGCTGATTCGTCGTCGCGTACGCCTTCTTCTCGGAACCGTTGAAATATACCACGCTATGATATAACTCTTTTTTCATTGCACTCCGGTAAGCGTCGAGAACCTCGCGGTTCTCGAAACCGCCCTTCAGAAACTGATGATGATAACCGTGCGCAAGCTCATGAAGCACCATCCACGGTTGTTCGATCGTCCAATTTAAAAACGTTTTCGCGTTCGCGATCTCGACGCACCTCGCCTTGTCGGGGTTCATGTCGTGATCGCGCAGCCAGCCCGCGTCGGGATGATACGCCATACACGGATGATGCGGCTCGTCCTCCTCAACCCAGATCGTGATCGTCTTCAAGTCGCTTAGCGGTTTCCGGCGAACCGTGCGACCGATCTGGTACAACTGAATCCGCAACAAATCGAGCGTTTGATCGGCGAGCTCGGGGCTCTTTGTAAGAAAAGCCTTGTTCACAAGAACATTCCAGCCTTCAATCTTCTTACGCTCGTACCGGTCGGTCGGGTCGAAGCGTCGTTTCTCGTCGGCCGAGCCCGCTCCGAATCGAGGCGAGCCGAAAGACAAGCACGTCGCGAATCCGCACGCCGCGAGGAGAGCGACCGAACGCCGATTCAAACTCATTGAAATATCCTCACTAAAAAATCCGCATATCGTAAGGCGGCGCAAACGAAGTGAATCGCTTAGCGGCCGGGATCGCCGTTGAGCTTCCTTCCTCTGGTAAGGCTCGAAGGGATCTTGCCGGGGAATTCGGCCTTGATCAGTTCTTCGATCGCCCTCAGGCGAGTTTCGGGAAGGGGGTGAGTCGAAAGGAATTCGGGTGTTCGGCTTCCTCCCGAGGCGGCCTTGAGGATGTTCATCACGTCGAGGAGCGCGGTGGGATTGTAACCCGCTTCAACCATGAATCGGATGCCGAAGCGATCGGCCTCGGATTCGTCGTCGCGGCCGAAGTGAAGTTGCATCATCTGATTCGCCATCGCCGCGGCGGCCATCGCGCCTTGATCGCCCCTTTGATTCTGATCGCCCGATGCGCCGATGCCGACCGCGACCGCGAGCATCTGCCCGAGCCGTCCCTTAGCCATTTGGGCCGCGGCGTGCCTGCCGACGACGTGGCCGATTTCATGACCCAATACCCCCGCCAATTCGGCCTCGTCCCCCAATTTATCGAACAAACCCTTTGTTATGAACACCTGGCCGCCCGGTAATGCAAAGGCGTTGATCGTCTTGGGATCGTCAAGTAAGCGGAAGTGAAAATTGTTCTTATAAGGGCTAAGAGCCGCGTCGCTCTCGGCGACGATTTTCGAGCCGATTCGCTCGACGAACGCGGCGGCGGCGTCTTTTCGAGGATCGAGCGCTCCTCCCATCTCGCTCGCCATTTTGGGGGCGGCTTCGAGTCCCAACGTCATCTCCTGATCGACCGAGAGCGCGATCCGCTGCTTCTTCCCCGTCACGGGGTTGACTTCGGTGTGACTGTAATAGACGAAGAGCCCGAAAGCCGCGATCAACAGCGCCATGATCATCCGCATCGGCAGTCCGCGCCGTTGCGGTCCGACCATCTGATCGGGCTCATAACCGTTGTAAGGCATCGTTCGTTTCTCCCTTTAATCGATAGATATCAAAAATAATAGCGATTGATCGATCTCGAACGCCGATCGAGGCGATCGCGCATCGGCGCTTCGCGCACGAGCGTATTATGCCGATCGTCATTTCGATTTCCACCAATCGGCGGGATCGCGTTCGGTGCGGTATCCGCGGTATCCGCCGGTCATTCTGAGCAGGTAGAAGTTGTACGCGGCGAAGATCAGGAAGAAGATCAGGAGAAATTCGTCCTTGCGCACGAAGCCGACGATCGCCATCAAGGCCGCGGTCGCGATCGAAAGGATGTGGGTCGACCGCATCGGCGCGCTCGCTCCCGATCGCTCGAAAAGCGCCTCGGACATCTGGCCGCCGTCGAGCGGCCAGATCGGCAAAAGATTCACTAATCCCCAACATAAGTTCACCCAAATCATCTGAACGAATATGAATCGGCCTATATAAGGGAGCCGTTGGATGCTCGCCGCCGCCGAGTCGAAGTCGCCGGGGCCGATATCGTAGAGCGCCAAGACGTCGAGCGGGCGCACGCCGATCGCGATATAGCCGAAGAGAAACACGATCGCGGCGAGGATGAATCCCGCCCCCGGCCCGCAGAACGCGATCAAGAGCCGCTCGGAGATCGTCAGGAAGCGCCCCTCGTGCACGCACAGCCCGCCCATTCCGTGAAGCACAATCCAGGGACGCTCGCGACATGCGCGAGCCGCGAGAGCGTGCCCCGTTTCGTGGATCAGGATCGAAACGAAAACGACCCCCGCCCAGATGAACGCGGGCCTTAAATCGCCGCCGCCGGCTCGATACGTCAGAAGCGAAGTGAGCCAAAAAAACGGATGAATCCGCACGGGGAAGCCCAAAAAGCGGAACTTGACGTCGTACGGTGTGCGAGCGGGTTCGGCGAGCATCGGCTATTATCCAAGCATAACGACATAGTAATAAGGCGCGTGCGGGGCGCTCGTGCGTGATCCGCGGATGACCGGGACGCGTCTCACAACCCGAATCATACCAAAATTCCGCGGTCGCGATCGTACCGTTCGCCTTATCGGCGGATCGGGATCGCTCAAACTCGGCCTTTTTGTTCGATCGTCTTGATTCGCTTTCGCGTCGTGATTGACCTTGCCAGAAATCGGCTTCCTTGGCTCAATGCCGACCGCGGATTCGATCGCGAGGCGAGGGCGCCGGCGCGTCTCGATCGCGAGGGGCGTCTCACGTAGTGGCTCGATCGAACCGATTACAACGCGAAACCGCGGATTCGCCCGAAGCCGTTCGTTTTGAAACTCGGTTCGTTTCGTCGGTTCCGGATTTGGTTCCAAGGAGGGGTCATGAGCGAGAAACGCGGAACGCATAACGCGTCGCGGCGGGCCGATATGGTGACGATGGCGATGCTGGCGCTCGCCTTTTTGTTTCCGATCGGGCTCATGATCGGCAACCCGACGCTCATGTTCGAGCGCGGCTGGGAGCAGTATGTCGGCACGGGGATCTACTTTTGGGCGGTCGTCACGTTGATTCTTGAGCTCAGATTTCTTAGAGGCAACGACAAAGCCTTCGACGAGGCGCCGGGGTGGCTCAAATCCACAAAACTTGGCGCGTCGATCGCCCCCGACGATTCCCGCTTGCTCGCGGCTCGGATTCGTCATTTAACGAGACACGCCGAGTCCGAAACCGCCAAGCCCTCGATGGATCAGTTCATGCAGCTCAACCAAGAGGCTTCGGGGCTCGATCAGGAGCAGGCTTCGGGACGATTCACGCTCACCAAATATATTTTGTATTTGCTTCCCGTGATCGGATTTATCGGCACGGTCGAGGGGATCTCGAAGGCGCTGATGAACATCAGCCGCGTATTGCCGATGGTGAAAGACCTCGACGGCTTTTTGAGCAACCTGACGAGCGTGACCTCGGCGCTCCAGATCGCGTTCGACAGCACGCTCCTCGCGTTGTTCTTGAGCGCGGCGCTTATGCTTGCGCAAACGCTTGTTCATCGTCGTGCCGAGGAGTTGCTGGCTCGCATCGATAGATTTATTGATGAGGAAGTTTTGCCGCGATTGGGGAGTTTGCAGACGATCGAAAAGGGATCGTTCGCCGATCTCGCGGCGACTCTCGACGCTCGCTTCCAGGCGCTCGAGGCGGCGTTGCTGGGACAGGCCGAGACTTCGCGTGCGGCGATCGCGGGGTTGACCGCTCGGTTGGGAGACGGCCTGGGGATGGGGCCTTATATCGAGCGGTTCGCCGAATCGATCGGTCCGCTTCCCGAGGCGTTCGCGAGCTTCCGCCGCGGCGCCGAGACGTTCGGCGGACTCGGCGACGAGCTTCGCGAATTGGCCGAATCGGGCGAGGCGACGCGACGCTCGGCGGCGAGCCTGGGACGGATCGAATCGGCGCTCGCATCGAACGCGGGGCCCGATGAACAATTGACCGAAATTCAGCGCGGAATCGACCGCACATGCGCCGCGATCGAATCGCTTTCGACCGCGTGGGCGCAATCGCTCGAAAAATCGAGCCGAGCCACCCAGGAGCAGCTCGCCCGCACGCTCAGCAGCCTGAAAGACGCGCTCGACTTGCTGCAGGTTTCGATCGAGCAGGGGAATTCGCTTTATCGAAATATCGTCAAGAAAATGTTCGACGATCGTTCGTTCGGCGGCGACGGAGTGAAGGCCGCGTGATCGATCGAACGGTTTGATTCAATAAATTTGATCAAATTGATCATTTATCGGGTATGATTAATCGTTTGATTTCCGAAACGGGGACGGTTTGCGATGCGAAGGTCGAGACGAGGGCTTGGAGGCGGCGAGTTCGGCGGGTCGGGTGAAGACTCGTTCGTCGCGGTCGTCGTCACCAAGCTGACGGGCGCGCTTTTGTTCATCTTATTGCTAACGATGGTGATCATGGCGCTCGCTCCCAAGGCGGTCGATCTCGCGGACGGATCGAGCCCGAAGAATCGAACGCCCGGCGATCCGCCGTTGCCGCTTGAGATCAGGACGCCCGATCGGCTTCCCGAGGCGATCGTCGGCAGACCTTATGTGCTTGCGCCCGCGTCCGTCGGCGGGGTGGGGAAGCCGCGCTGGACGGTCGCGGGAGAGCTTCCCAAGGGGCTCAAGTTCGATCCCGAAAAGGGGTGCATCGAGGGAACGCCGACACGCGCCACGCCCGAACCGGTCGCGATCACGCTTCGGGTTTCGGACGATCACGATACCGCGATCGCGACGACGAATCTGGTCGTTTATCAACCGAGCGATCGCCTCGTACTTCCATCAAAGTTCGCCCCGGCTTTGCCGGCGATTCCATGGCGGTCGTGGATGGAGCAGGGGTTCGGCTTTTTGGTGCTTTGGCTGGCTCACGTTGTGGGGATGAATTCGCTCGCGAATGTCGAACGTTGGACGCGCGAAAAAGCGCGATCGGCGTACGACGATTCGAGCTCGGAACAGGCGAGGGGCGCGGATGAGCGGTCGAGGCGCAAGCGGTTCCTGATTTATCGCGCGGCGCTGCGGTTGGGGACGATCTCGGCCGCGGCGATCCTGGCGGCGTTTCTCGCGTGGCCGCGCGGGTAGCTCGATTGAATCGCCGACGATTCCGTTGTATTGTGAAAGCGCCGAGGCCTTACGAGTCGCATCGCCTCGGCGCTCTCCGATCACTTTTCGACGGGAATCGACGTCATGGCCGCTGTAAAAACTGATATTAGCATGAATTTTCAGACAAAGATGTACATCAACGGCGAATGGATCGACGCCGACGGCGGAGGAACGCTCGACGTGATCAACCCCGCGGACGAATCGACGATCGCGAAGGTCGCTTACGGCGGCCGGGCCGAGGCCGATCGCGCAATCGAGGCGGCGACGAAAGCGTTTCCCAAATGGAGCGCGCTCACGGCTTACGACCGCGCCAAGGTTTTGAAAAAGACGGCCGATCTGATGCGTGAACGAGCCGATCGGATGGCTCGCACGCTCACGCTCGAGCAAGGCAAGCCGCTTCCCGAGGCCAAGGCCGAGGTGCTGCACGCGGCGGATACATTCGAGTGGTTCGCCGAGGAAGGCAAACGCGCGTACGGTCAAATCATCCCGCAATCGAACGCGATGAAGCGTCATCATGCGATTAAGCATCCCGTGGGAGTCGTGGGGACGATCACGCCCTGGAACTTCCCGATCACGTTGCCGAGCCGGAAGATCGCTCCGGCGCTCGCGGTCGGTTGCACCGTGGTTTCTCGTCCCGCCGAGCAAACTCCGCTCGTTCTGATCCAGTTATTTGAATGTCTTCAAGAGGCGGGGGCGCCTCCGGGAGTCGCGAATTTGGTGCTTTCGTCGGCGGTTCCGTTCGCCGACTCGCTCTTCGCTCACGCCGCGGTCCGCAAGATCAGCTTCACGGGTTCGACCCCCGTCGGCAAAGAACTGATTCGCCGATCGGCCGACGGAGTCAAACGATTGAGCCTCGAGCTCGGCGGCCACGCGCCGTTGATCGTCTTTCCCGACGCCGACGTCGAACAGGTGGCGCAGGCCGCCGTGATCGGCAAATTCCGCAATAATGGACAAGTTTGCATTGCTCCTTCGCGATTTTATGTTCATGAGAAGATCGCGGGTCGATTCACCGAGACCGCTGTCGAGATGACGCGCAAGCTCAAGATCGGCAACGGCCTGGAGGACGGCGTTCAGGTCGGCCCGATGTTCGAGGAGCGCGCTCTCGCCAAAACCGCGAGCCTGATCGACGACGCCAAGAACAAGGGGGCGAAGATCCTTCTCGGCGGCGAACGGTCGAAGCGGTTCGACAAGGGCTACTTTTTCGAGCCGACGGTCATCCGCGAGGTCGACGGTGCGATGCGGATTATGACCGAGGAACCGTTCGCGCCGGTGATGCCTTTGATCGATTTCTCGAAGCTCGAAGACGTCATCGCCGCGGCGAACAACACCCCCTTCGGCCTTGCGGCGTATGTCTTTACGAACGATCTCACCGTCGCCACGAGGATGGCCGAGGGGCTTGAAGCCGGCATTATCGGCATCAACGACCCCGTTCCCGCGACCCCCCAATGTCCGTTCGGCGGGATGAAAGAATCGGGCATGGGGCGAGAGCTTGGACATGAAGGTCTCGAGGCATATCTTGAAACTAAATATGTTTCGATCGGTCTGCGAGCGTTTTGATCGTGCGGATTAATGAACGCTCGCCGATCCGGGTCGTCTTGAGGGGATGTTTCTCTCAAACACTCATCGTCGCGCGTCCGCTTTTCATGGAATCTCCGCGGATCACGTTTTCGCGAATCTCGGCGGTTGATTTTCATTGACACCGGCGGTCTGTATCGATTGTGACGAGGGTTTTCCGCGGCCGAACCTCATCGTTTCGAGGTCGGGGTCGGGTTTGATCGGTATGAAAACGATTGTGTCGCGGTCGCATTCACGCTTTTGGTGTGTTTTGGTCGATAGAATGAGATATTCGAGATTTCGATCAAGATTCGCCCACCGAGAGCGAATAGACGATTAGGCGCGGTTGATTTTACACCGACAACTTGAAGGGGACTGCGGAGATGGGCCTCGACGTCGCGCTTGGTCTGATGATCCTCTTCGGAGGGGTACGCGGCTGGTTTAAGGGCTTTCTCGCCCAGTCGATTCAGATCGGCGGGATCATCGCGTCGGTTTATCTCGCGACTCCGATCCGCGAGTTGGTGCGTCCCAAAATCAAGTCGATGTTGGCTTCGGTCGATCCAGTCGTGCTCGAAAAGCTGATCTGGTGGGGCGCCGTTTTTCTTTGTTACGTGTTGATTCGAGCGTTGGCGAGCGCGCTGATCAACGTCACGCGTCGGCCTCCCGTTCCCGGCGTACCTGCCGATTCGCGGTTCGGCGACCGTTCGGCGGGCTTCTTCTTCGGGCTCGCCAAAAGCGCGATTGTCGCGGCGTTTCTGATCGCGGCAATGGATGAACACGCTATCAAATATCTGAAAAGTGAAAGCTGGGCGGACGAGCACGTTTTTCAATCGTATTCGTTGGCGTTATCGCGAAAATATCGGCCCGCCGAGCGGATCTGGACATCCGAACCCGTGGCGCATTTTGTTTCGTACGTGCGACGCGAGGGGGTCGACCTGAGACCCGCGCGGAACGAGGGGGAAAGCGATTCGGCTTCGAACCGCACGGCGAGGCGAGAGAATCGGCCGTCGCGCGAACTCGACGTGAGCGGCGCCAAGAAACCCGGCGCGGTCTCGGAGAACCCTCCCGATCTTGAGATCGATCCAGAGATCGAGCGGCGGATCAAAGCGATGCGGGAGGAGCTGGGGAAGATCGAATCGGACAAATCTCGCTGAGTCGCTTCGCATCGGCGTTTCGCGAGAGCGAAATCGGTCGTGGTTGGATCGAGCCTACGCGATCAGACCGCGTCGGAAACGGGGTCGAGGATTCGGGCGCCGGGAAGGCTTCGGATGCGATCGTAGAGTCGCATCGCAAGTAGATTTTTACATATGTTCATGACTTAATTAGCTGATTTGACGATCGTTTTTGGAAGCGTCGTCGGGCGAATAGCGTCGACGCGACGAGGATCAATACGGCGATCGACGCCGTGATCTCTCTCGGCAAGGCGAGCCGATCGAAAGAGATCCCGATACTTTTCAGATAGCGCCATGATTTTGCAATCCGAACGCCCAACCGGCCCATCCGGATGGTGCGGGTTCCGGTTCGGCCGTCGTAGATCCCCGCTCCGATCGCGGGTTTGAGGCTCGTGAAGATCGCGTCGTCGATTTCCTCCTCGTCGGCGGTCTTCACATCGAAGACGAATCGGTTGCAAACCTCGCCCGAATTGACCGCGTTACCCGGCGGACCAAAAATCTCATTTACGATCGTTCGGGGAAAGAATAATCCCGAACGGATCGGCCGATGATTCGAATATTCGACGATTTCTCGAATCGATCCCGACGGTCTGAAACGATACACCCGCTTCATAAGACAAAAGCCGTGTTCGGCGTCGACCCATATTTTATCATATCCAGGTCGTTCAACGACATGACACGCGACGCCGCCGACGACTTCGAGGCTCGGTAAAACATGATACGAGGCTTTATTGGTAAGCAAACAAACGGGCAGGGCGTAATCGTCGGTTTGGGTTTTATAATCGATCGGGCTGCCGTCGTTTGTAACGTCGATCTCCCGTTCAAAATACAACGCTCGTAACAGAAAAGCATGCATTGAGTGGCTTGGCAACATGTTCGTTTCAATATCGAATAATCTTGAGTTGATATCCCACATACCAATCCGATCGTCCCATGTGAATGTGCTGTTCAACTCGGATAAGTTTTTTATCACTGGATCCCCGGTCACTCGGTAATAACTCTTCGTTCCTTGAATTTTATGCTCGCCTTTTACGTTCTTCCACGCGAACGAAGGTGATAGATCGGGGAAACGGTTCTCGACCGCCATATCGTACACGAGATGAAGCCCTTTGAGCTCATGGATTCGTCGATAATAATCGGCGACGCCCTGAGCGATGGAATCGATCGAGAGCTTCGCCGGTTGAGGGTCCTCACGCGCGGATACGGAGGAATCGCACGGCGATATCAATGAAGTGATGAATAAGACCCAGCTCATGCGATGTTTTATCATGAGGTTTACCCGAAGCGTCGATTGCGATCGAACAGTGCCGGGTCGAATCTGTGCTGATCCCAGCATTATCAGAGTCGTCGACGGCGAGAGAACTCGATGCTCGCTCCGACGCGGATTGTAAAACGACGATCGTGCGAATCACTCCCTGAATATCGCATAAGTAAAGCCCAAGAATCAAGAATCAAGCCGAAGATTGCTTGCGATTAAAGGACGAGCTTGGATTCGGCCGAGTCGCATTTGTTATCCGATATGCATTCATTCATCATGCATATGTAACATATTAATCGTGGGCGAGCTCGCGTTGACCGAACCGATCATTTCAGCGAAAATTCGGATCGCGGGCGATCGGGGATCGATCGCTTGGGTTCCCCAGGATCGGGGCGGATTGTGAAGGAGAGAGGTTTCCACGCGCGGCGGGCCGGGGCGATCGCGATCGTCTTCGGGCTTTACCTGAGCCTCGCGGGCTATAAAAGCCTGGAAGGCGATCAGGCGTATCGCCTGCCATTGTTGCTCCGATCCCAAAATCGGGCGATTTATCGGGGCGATCCGTTCGTCGACGCGCTCGAAGCGTTCAATCCCCACGGGGGATATCTCGCGATCCTCAACGCGGGCGGCCGAATCGTCGGCCTTGATGCGACGCTTTTCGGTCTATTCGCGATCGCATTCGCGCTCACCGCGGTCGGCATGGCGATGCTCGCCTCGGCAGGGCGAGACGATCGACAATCGGCGTCGGAAATCGAACATCATGCGGGTGATCGATCGATCGAGAACGACGGCTTCGATCCCTCGCATGCTCGCGGAACCACGCCGGCGTTGCTCGCGTTCATCCTCACGCTTTTGGCCAAGGCGGGGGATATCGGTACGAACCACCTCTTCGAGCCGATCCTCCTCGATCGATTGATCGCGTTCTCAATCGGCTGGATCGCGCTCGGCTCAATCGTTAAAAAGATACCGTGTCATCAATATCTTACGCCTATTCTTGTTTTTATCATCTACTATGTTCATCCTTCGTTGGGATTACAGATCGGCTCGCTGATCGCCGCGGCTTATGCATGCCTTTTTATTGCAGGTGATCGATTCGGGATCGACCGCCGAGCTTCGGCGACGGGGTTCGTACTCACGCTTTTATCGCTCGCTCCCGCGTTCGCTCGGCTTCCGCACCAATCGAAGATCGTTTTCGACGGGCTCTCCGAGCGCGAGCTGATTTTGATCGCGGGATACATTCAGAGTCCTCAGCATATGACGCCGGGTTTGTGGCGAACGCCTCAGGTATTGGCATGGTTCTGTTACGCGATTCTCGCGGTCGTCGCGATCGCGGCGGGTTCTATGGGTAGGGATCAAAACGAATCGTGCTCGAATCGATCGCGAAACTCGGCGCGATTCCGACTGGGGTTGATCCTGGCGATCACGTGGTCGGGGCTCGCGATCGCGTGGCGGCTTGTCGCGATCGACCAAATCCCGCGATTCATCCTCTTTCAGCCGTTCCGCGTCGCGACGATCGCGCGAGGGCTCGCTCTTGTGTTCATCGCCGATCATGTTTTTCGCTTGTGGACGCGACGGACGATCTTCAACCGCGTGAGGGGCGCGACGATCGTGATCGGATTGACGGGAGATTGGGCGCTCGTCGTCGCGACGGCGTTCGAAACGACGGCGATTCTGATCGAATTTTTTCCCGTCTGGATCGGTTGGGTATTCACTTCGCGTATATTCGCGGTTTTTCAGGGTGCGCCCTCGCTCGCGCGTCGGGTTGGTATGAAGTGCGGACATGCGAATCTCATCCGTACGACCACAAACCCACAGAACGAGGGTATTTCAAAACCGATACGAGCCTCATCGAGTCTAAGTGTTCACGATATCGTGATATATAAGTATGCGATTATTTTATTGTCTTCGGCGGTCTTGATCTACGGTCTTACTTTCTTATCGCGACACGACACGCAATCGGGACATTGGCGATTGATCGCCGCGATCGGCGGAGCGGTCGTCGTTTCTCTAATTCAAGAGTTCACATCATTCAGGATAAATCGTCGACGATTGGTTATCCTCGCCGCGGCGTGTTGGGCCTTTCCTATCGGAGCGTTGTTGATCGAGGTCGCGCCGATCGCTAGCGGGGGTTTGGGGAAATGGATCTTGGCCGCGGTCGTCGAGCGTGCTCGGTTTGTCGAGATCCCCAAGAACGATTCGGAACGCCTCGCGGTTTGGTGTCGGTCGCACACCGATCCCGCTTCGCTGTTCGTCGTACCTCCCGGCGATAAGACGTTTCGGCTTTGGTCGCGGCGGTCGGTCGCGTTCAACAGGGCGGCGAGCCCGTATCACGCCGCGGGGCTCGCCGATTGGTTTGATCGTTATAAAAAACACGTGGGATTTCATGGATCGATCGACGATTTTGCGCATGCGTATATTAAAGATCGTTACGCGCTCGAGCACGGTTATGATCGACTTGGCGTCGATCGGCTTGCCGATTTGGCGCGCGACGAGGGGGCGATGTACGTCGTCGCGGGGTCGAATCTTCTTAAAGACGGTTCTTCATCGGCGATCCCGCTCGAACTTGTTCATCGCGAGGGAAGGCTCGCCGCGTATCGCGTGCGCGATCGACAAGCGATCGCGCGAGCGCATTTGCCGTTAAACCGAGACGGCGAGCCTCGGTGAGCGGTCGAAGCGTGCGACTCCCGGTACCGGGTAATCGACGACGAACTCGGCGATTTCGGCTTTGACGCGGCGTGCGAGCGATTCGTCGTCGGGTTTGGCGAGGATCTCGACGATCCACGCGGCGACCTTGCGGATCGCGTCTTGGCGCATTCCTCGGGTGGTGAGCGCGGGCGTGCCCATGCGGACTCCGCTCGGGTCCATCGGTTTGCGCTTGTCGAACGGGATGAGGTTTTTATTGACGGTGATCCCGGCGCGGCCGAGCGCGGACTCGGCGATTTTGCCGGTTAAACCTTTAGACGCCATATCGACCAGGATCAGATGGTTGTCGGTTCCACCCGAGACGACGCGGAAGCCGGCGCTCATTAAAGAATCTGAGAGCGTTTTGGCGTTTTCAATCGTTTGATGCGCGTAGTCGCGGAACGAGGGGCGGAGCGCCTCGCCGAAGCAGACGGCTTTGCCGGCGATCACGTGCATGAGGGGCCCTCCCTGGAGGCCCGGGAAGACCGCGGAGTCGAGCTTTTTGGCCCACGATTCTTTGCACAGGACGATACCTCCACGCGGTCCTCGGAGGGTTTTGTGCGTCGTCGACGAAACGAAATCGGCGACGGGAACGGGGTTGGGGTGCAGCCCCGCGGCGACGAGCCCGGCGATGTGCGCCATATCGACGAAGAAGACGGCGCCGATCTCGCGTGCGATCTCGGCCATCGCGTCGAAATCGATGATTCTTGAATACGCGCTTGCGCCGGCGAGCAAGAGTTTAGGTTTATGTTCACGAGCCAATTCGCGGATTTTGGCGTAATCGATCCGTTCGGTTTTGGGGTCGAGGCCGTAGCCGACGGTGTCGTACCAACGGCCCGAGAAGTTGAGCTTCATGCCGTGGGTGAGGTGTCCGCCTTGCGCAAGGTCCATCGCGAGGACGGTGTCGCCGATTTCGATCGAAGCGAAGTAGACCGATTGGTTCGCGTTCGCGCCCGAGTGGGGTTGCACGTTCGCGTGATCGGAACCGAAGATTTTTTTGACGCGGTCGATCGCGAGCCTTTCGACCTGATCGACATGTTCACATCCGCCGTAATAACGTTTGCCGGGAAGACCCTCGGCGTATTTGTTGGTGAGGACCGAGCCGACGGCCTCGAGCACCGCGACGCTCGTGTAATTTTCGGAGGCGATCAATTCGAGCTCGCCGTGCTGTCGGAGTTCCTCGGAATCGATCGCGGCGCGAACCTCGGGGTCGACCGTTGCAAGCGATCGATCGTCGTTAGGGTTGTTCATCAAAGGTTCCTATATCAAGGGACTAAAGAATCTTAGGTTTCTTCCCATGTCCATACGTATCGGCAGCGACGACCGGCGTCGGTCGTCGGGTGCGGCGCGATGTCGACCCACGCGCCGCGGCGGCCGGCCTCGGCGACGACGATGCGCGTCGGTCGATCGGCTTCGCGGAGCGTCTCGATCGTCAGTAAGCCCGAGGGTTCGCGGGTGATCCAGCGAAGGCGTTCGGTTTCGACCTCGGTCGCATCGACGATCGGTAGATTGATGAAATAGAGAACCGAGAGGTCGCGGATCCCTTCGGTCGGGATGCGGGCGAGTCGATCGGCGTGATCGAATTCGATTCGCGCCCGGCGTCGATTCTCGACTTCAATGAGATGAATTGATAACGAATAGTGATGAAAACCCGATTGTCCCACAAGGAGCGCGGTGCGGCCGGGATCGGATCGGGGAAAATGCGCTTCTTGATGAACAGGGACCTCCGAGCCGTCGTTTTCGAGTCGATTCGCGGCTTCGTGCGCGGCGAAGTTTGCGGAGGGATCGGCGGATCGCGCCAAAACGAGCCTTTTTCCTGAATCGACGAGGGCGATCTCGTGCGTATAGCGATCGTTATGGAAGGCGAAATCGACCGCGAGTCGCGCAATCGCGATGCGTTCGGCGGGAGCGACGGTCGTTTCGTCGGGTCG
Source organism: Planctomycetota bacterium (assembly GCA_021807585.1). Lineage (GTDB taxonomy): Bacteria > Planctomycetota > Planctomycetia > Isosphaerales > Isosphaeraceae > JAKBCQ01. The sequence goes on from JAKBCQ010000004.1 coordinate 13,808, forward strand.
GGTCATCTTTGAGATCGCGGTCCGCCGCGGCGAACGACTCCTCGCTCTCGAACGGGATCGGGTTTATTTCGCCTTGACCTCGCCCTTGGCGAGTTTCATACGCAGGTATGCGTTGATGAAGCCGTCGAGACCGCCGTCGAGGACGGCGCGGGGGTTTCCCGATTCGAAATCGGTGCGCAGGTCTTTGACGATCTGATACGGCTGCAGGACGTACGAGCGAATTTGGCTGCCGAAGCTGATTTCCCCTTTTTCGTCGTACACTTTGGCGTACTCGGCCTCTCGTTTTTGCTCTTCGATGCGGATCATCTTGGATTTGAGCATTGCGAGCGCGTTGGCGTCGTTTTTATGCTGCGAGCGTTCGCTGCGGGATTCGGCCGAAACGCCCGTGGGGATATGCGTATATCGTACGCCCGATTCGGTTTTGTTTTGATGTTGGCCGCCGGGACCGCCGCTGCGAAAGACGTCTCGTTTGAGCTCGTCGTCGCGCAATTCGATATCGATCGAATCGTCGATTTCGGGAAGGACCTCGACCGAAGCGAACGAAGTTTGGCGTCGGCCCGCGGCGTCGTACGGGCTGATGCGAACGAGGCGATGAACGCCCGTTTCGCCCCGGAGGTAGCCGTACGAGTATTCGCCCTTGATTTTGAGCGTTCCGGCCTGGATTCCGGCGGCTCCTCCCTCTTCGCGGTCGATCACCTCGGCGGTGTATCCCTTCGATTCGCACCACATCGCGTACATGCGTAAGAGCATTTCGGCCCAATCGCACGCCTCGGTTCCGCCCGCGCCGGCGTGGATGGTGAGGAAGGCGTTGCAGTGATCGTTGGGTCCCGAAAGCATCGATCGCAGTTCGAACGCCTCGAAATCGTCGTTCGCTTTTTTGGCGGCGAGACGGATTTCGTCGTCGAATTCGGAATCGCCCGCTTCGTCGCCGAGTTCGATGAGGGCCTGGAGGTCGTCGGCCTGGCGGCCGAGCTCTTCGAACGGCTTGAGAACGGAGTTGAGGTTTTTCAGCTCCTGGATCGTCTCTTTGGCTTGATCCTGATCGTTCCAGAACGTCGGTTTGGTCATCTCGTCGTTGAGCTCGGCGCGGCGAATCTCTTTGTCGCCCAAGTCAAAGAGAGTCTCGAAGATGGACGATTCGATCGATCACGTTCCGCGCTTCGCGCTTCAATTCATCCTGCATCGACGTTCTCCAGGGCTCGCGCCCGTTCCTCGCACGGCTTCCACAAGAAAGACGAGAACGGCGGCGAATCGGCCGCTCGTCGCTCATCTTGATGGAGCGATTAGAATCGATCGCGGTTCGATTCACCAGCCCAACCGGCCGATCGCGCTTCGAGTCGGAACCGAGGGGGCGATCCTTCGAGGCGAAATCGGCTTCAACTTGATCTTTTTTCGAGCGCCGATCGTTCTCATAATGGCGTATCGTGAGGCGCCGGCGCGGAGCGTTCAAGCCGATCCGACGACGCAATTGACGGGAATCATGTATTTTTACTTATTGATTTGAGGGTGGTATGACCGCAGTCGGAGAGCGGCGAGAGTACGCGTTTCAAGCCGAGATCAAGCAGCTTTTGAATTTGCTGGCGCATTCGCTTTATCAAAGTCGCGACGTCGCGATTCGTGAGCTCGTATCGAACGCTTCGGACGCGCTCGATAAGATGCGTTTTTTGGCGCTCTCGAACGATGCGTATCGCGATTCGGGAGAGCTTGAAATGACGATCGAGCCTCGCGCCGACGCCATGGAATTGGTGGTTCGCGACAACGGGATCGGGATGACGCGCGACGAGCTTGTTTCCCATCTGGGAACGATCGCCAAGAGCGGCTCGCTTGAATTCTTGCGGACCCTGGGTGAAGACTCGAAAAAGGACGTGTCGTTGATCGGTCAGTTCGGCGTCGGGTTTTACGCGGCGTTTATGATCGCCGACCGCGTGCGGGTACGATCCAAAAGTTACAAGGATGATCAGGCGAACGAATGGGAATCGGACGGTACGGGCGTTTTCCAGGTCGTTCCGATCGAGACGCCGTTCGATCGTGGAACCGAGATCATCCTGCACTTGAAGGACGACGCCAAGGAGTTTATCGAGGAATGGAAGATCAGGGAGGCGATTCGTTCGTATTCGAGCTTCATCTCCTATCCGATTCGAATCGGCGGGGCGATCGTCAACGATCAAAAGCCGATCTGGGTCGAGCCCAAAAATCAGGTGACTTCGGATCAGCATGAGAAGTTTTATCAATATCTCACGCATCATACCGACGAAAAGCCTTTATGGCATATTCATTTGGCTGTGGATTCGCCGATTCAGTTTCGCGCCGTGATTTATTGTCCGCCGACGAACGTCGAAAAATTCGGAATGGGTCGGTCGGAGCACGGTATCAGTTTATGCGCCAAGCGGATTTTGGTGGATCGCGAGTGCCGCGATCTTTTGCCCGAGTATTTGCGATTCCTCCGCGGGCTCGTCGATTCCGAGGATTTACCGCTCAACGTTTCACGCGAGACGTTGCAGAACGATACGTTGATTCGCAAGATCCGCGATTCGATCGTGAAGGCGATTTTTGATCGACTCGACCGGACCGCGGCGGATCAGCCCGACGATTACAAGGCGTTTTACGACGAATTCGGAACGTTCCTCAAGGAGGGAGCGATCGTCGATTTTCTGAAGCGCGATCGGATCGCTCCGCTCCTTCGATTCCCGTCGACGCATTCGGATCAACTTACGTCGCTTGGCGATTATGTAAGTCGATGCGAAGAGGGTCGAAAGCAGATCTATTATGCGTGCGGTGTCAATCGCGCGACGATCGTGAAGAGCCCTGCGCTCGAGATTTTTCTGCGGCGGGGGATCGAGGTTCTTTTGCTCGACGCTCCGGTCGATGAAGTGGTGATGGTGGAATTGAGGCGATTCGGCGACAAAGATTTGAAGTCGATCGACGCCGCCGATGTTGAACTGCCGCCGCAATCGAGCGATGAGAGCGAGCCCGAGCCGACGAAGGAACCCGGCGGTT